>JABEVM010000017.1 GCA_013041585.1 Chlamydiota bacterium | reverse complement strand
TTTAAAGATTTCTTTATCGTTTCTTTATGAAATTAAATTCAAGAGAATTCGACCCAGTACGTCGCAAGCTTAGAAAAATAAAGGGCAATGTATTTTGGATAGTCTTGGTCTCAAAGAGAATACAAATAGGTATCTAACCGATTAAACCAACCTTTAAGCCATCTCTGTTCATCTCTTTCAGGAGGTGAATTTTTTACTCTTTGAGCGAGGATGCCTTTGGCTGCATTTACAAAATCAACAACAGGATTTTGTGAAAAAGAAGGGACTCGCTCTAAAACCTGCAATAAACCCCACCCCTGTCCGTTATACGTTTCATGTAAAGAAGTTCCCGCTCCTTTAAAATTCAGGTAGTCAATAAGAGCATACAATCCATTGGGAGCTTTAGTAAGCCTTAGGAAAGCGGTAGTTATTTTGTCTTTCTCTTTCTTAGGAAGATTTTTGATCATTTTCGGAATAGCTTTTTCAAGTCGATTAGCTATGAAAATAGCTTGCAAATTCCTGGTATCAAAAAGAAACTGACGCAAACTCTTCATTTCAGAGCATTCTATATCCTTATAGAATTCTTCGCGTGAATTCCAAGGGCATTTAGAAGTAGTTTTCAGCCAAGAGGGTAAAGTCACACCTTCTTTTTGAAGGAATGAAAGCAGCGCTGGAAAGGTTTCTTCAAAACTCTCGGTTTTATCAGCTGGATACCAAATAAAGTGACCAATTCCAAGTGATGGAAAGTTTTCCCCCTTATTCCAATTTGTTAACCCCTCTATAGTCCCAGCGCACTCATTCTTCCATATTCTCTCCCCAATTTTCTTGGCATCTTGAGAAGATACAGAAAGAGCAAAAACTTTTCCTAAGCAGCAAAAAAATACCAAAAGGTATAGGAATGTCGATTTTTTCATTTTTTATTCTTTGATAGCCATTATTTTTCTTCATCTTATCATAATCGTTTCTTTTACAAACAAGTCTGATTGATTTGTAACTCTTATCTCAGCTATGTTTTCTAGCACCTCTTTACTAAATCTTTAGGTAATTATCATGGCAAATCCAGTTTCTTCCAATATCAAAGCCATTATTTTCGACTGCGATGGAACCTTGGTCGATAGTGAAGAAGCTCATCTCTCTGCCTGGGAAAGAGTAATCAAAGACTACGGTAAACAATTAGATTGGGAAGAACGTCTTCATTTTATAGGAAAATCAGACACGGCTATTGCCAAAGCCCTTACAAAAAAAATTGCATCACGAACTGCAGGGGAACTTTGGGACCAAAAGGAGGAATATTTTTCAGAGTATTTATATAAAGGACTACCTCCTATAGAAGGCACAATTGCTTTTGTGAATCAACTGATCCAAAAAAAAGATAGGCTACATCTTAAATTAGCCGTTGCCTCAGCAGCAACCAAAAAGGAAATTCTTATAAATTTACGAAGCCTAGGGATTGAAAACGCCTTCGATCTTGTTCTTTCTGGTCATGATGATTTACATGAATATGATGATCCGGAAGGAGTCAATAAACCCAAACCATATATTTACCTACACGCTGCTAAACTTCTTGGCATTTCCCCTAAAGAATGTGTTGTCATTGAAGATAGCCATACAGGTGTGACTTCTGCTATTAGCGCTGGATGTATAACAGTTGCAGTCCCTAATGCTATGTCAAAATCTCATGATTTGTCCAACGCAACAGTCCAGTTAGAGACACTTGCTGATTTATCTGTTGAGGATTTCTTAGAACTTGTTCGAAAAAAAAAGAAGTAAGCAACTAATAGGAGTTTTGCAAGATATCGCCAGAGCTGGAATCGAACCAGCGACACAAGGATTTTCAGTCCTCCCCGGCCGCTTCCAACCAATCCTTTTGATGACCCTAAATCACCCTAACTTGCCAAAGGCTATAGGGAAACTAGATTTTTTCCAAGAAATACTGACAATCGAAAGCAATCTATCTCAAAGGAGAGAAAGGAGCTACTCCGTTGAATTTCCGTTATTTTCTCTCTTGTGCTGTGGGCTTTATACCCACTTGTAGCCAGGGCTTCGGCTCGGCCTCCTCCCCGTCTCAATCGATTTTTTTATTGACATTCCCTCTATTTTGGTACAATATTACGGATATAGATGAACAAATCCGCTGTTTTGTACCATGAAAAAAAAATCAAAACTTGAATTAGCTATTGCTGCTTTTAGGGAAGCAGGTGGGAATCTTACCATGTCAGAGGCTATGAAAGTTGGCATACACCGTCGAGAGCTTTATGCTCTTCGAGATAGAGGAGATTTAGAGGTAGTTAGTAGAGGACTATATAGATTGGTTGATATGCCTGATCCCTCATTACCTGACTTTATCCCTGTAGCAAAAAAGATTCCTAATGGAGTTATTTGCCTCATTTCTGCGCTTTCCTTTCATGAAATAACAACTCAAATCCCTCATTTTGTTTATGTTGCATTGCCAAGTCAGGCACATAAGCCTTCGATTTCTCATCCACCTATGCGTTATTTTTGGTACAGCCAAAAGCTATTAAACACGGGTGTTCAGGAACATTCCATAGATGGATGTACCGTTATGATTTTTGACGTTGAGAAAACCCTCGTTGATTGCGTTAAATTTCGCAATAAAATTGGAATGGATGTCGTCCTAGAAGCGCTGAAAATGTATTGGGAAAGCAGAAAGACAAATCTCGATAAACTTTTTGAATATGCTAAATTATTCCGTGTCGAAAAAATTTTAAAACCGATTATGGAGACAATCGTCAGTGGGTAATACAATCGAAAAACCAAAAAAGAATCTTGGTGAATCAATACGTCAGCGATTAAAGAATCTATCAGAGGAAAGGAATCGCCCCTTTGATGAAATACTTCGTTACTACGCCATGGAGAGATTTTTATACCGCCTTAGCATTAGCTCTCATGCTAAGAAATTTTTTCTTAAGGGTGGTTTAATGCTGAAAGTCTGGGATTCATTGGATCATAGAGCCACGATGGATATAGATCTGCTTGCAAGAACATCTAATCAAATTGATGATTTAGATCGGATCATTACAGAGGTTTCAGAAATTGCCTGTGAGGAGGATGGAATTGCTTTTGACACACAAAAACTCATTCTCCGCAACACACAGACAGGCGGAGATTATAACGGTGTGAGCAGTAGCTTTTCGGCAAAGTTATTCACAACAAAAATGCCCGTTCTTATTGACATTGGGTTTAATGACATCATCATTCCTAAACCTCAACAAATCCTATATCCTACCCTTTTAGACATGCCAAAACCTACTTTATTGGGTTATACCTTGGAAACCGTTATAGCTGAGAAACTCGAATCTGTAGTAAAGCTTGCGCTCGTTAACACTCGTATGAAAGACTTTTATGATTTGTGGACCATCTTAAAGAGCTATGAGATAAAACCAGATAAGCTAAGTCTTGCTATTCGAGAAGTATTTGCAAATCGTAAAACCCCTTTTAAGTACCCCGTAGCGTTTACACCAGAGTTTTATGACAACAAGGAAACTCAACAACGCTGGAATAATTTTCTGTCTGCTATGGGCAAACAACAGATTAAGTTTGAAGATGTTGTCTTGGAGCTATCAAAATCTATAAGTGGATTTTTTGAAAACTAATTGAGGTTCTTACATATTAACTCCTGACGTTTAAAAAGCATTCAAGAGTCTATGTGTGAATGGAATTAGGAAATATGGCCAGAGCCGGAGCGTTCTCGAACCAATTCATCGAGGGAATGAAGCTCCTCTATGAACTAGAACCCCTTATCAAAGTAAAGCCCTACCTCACAAATCAGTGGGAAAAAAGCAATAGACTGGTCAAAAACGCCTCTTGACCAAGCAAATCCCCTCCCTTGACATTCCCTACTATGAAATAGAACCAGAGTGCTTCGCGCCATTTTTACGATCTCCTCAAACTCTTAGACATAATATCACAAATGCAGTACATTTCTGGCTGTACTTATTGGCTTAGGTACAAACGATCTTTGCCTTTGACTGGACCCTTTAACTCTTGATTGAGAATTGGATTTTACTAAATTTAATTATAGGAAAAAATTATGAATCAAAACATTGCTCTTTTCAAATCTCAATTAGATTCTATTTCAGCTGATATTAAGCACATCCAAGCATCGCTAAGAGATGCTAATGTTCCATCTGAAATTCGTCATTTCTGCAAAAAAGAAGCTTTAATCGGTAGCTTTGGCGGATTTGAAGCCTTTGGGTTTGGCCCAGGGATTGAAACCACAAAATATCTCGTTTGGAATGTATATCAGAACAATGGAAATCAATCTGATTGGTATTTGTTATACGAGGAGACTGAACAAAAGGTAGCATTTGAAGGCGACTCATATGTTCCTGCTGGTGACCTAATAACAAAAGTCAAAAAACCTCTGACTGAGTGTAAAGCACCGATCAGAATTGAAATGTATGGATTTTTAGGAGGTTTCATCGAAGAGGTCTCAAAGAGACTACAATTGCAAGATTTTAAAGAAACGCAAAGAGGCGTGCATAGCGCTCTTCGGCAATTCCTATCTCTGCAACCTGAAGAAAAAGAACCAATCATAAGAGGTTAGAGATATGAAATTTGAGTTAGTAAGTTATAAATCTGGAAGAAGCAAAGAAGCTTTGATGAAAACCGAAGTGACCATCGAAGAGCTAGAATATCTATATGGATTGGTTGATCGAGAGCTCATTATGAGCGATGCCCTTTACGGGTTTGCGGGTGGCACCAGAAAAGAACGGTCTCTTATGCAAAAAACGCATGCGAAGCTAGACAAAATGATTCAGCATCGAAAAACGCTTGTGACTAAAGAAAGTACATTGGTATGTTCGACGACTAAAATGGAGGATAAATAAACCTGCATTTCTAGAGAATAGGCTGGTGTTTACAGATATTCTTCTGTACCAATTACAACATAATTTTTATTAGGGAAATCTACAACAATAGTTCTCCCTCTTATAAGGACTAATCCCCCAGGAAGATTTCTTCCAACTTCAACAAGACCTGCAGTACAAACACGCAGCCTTTCCCTAACTCGATTAATTGACTCCGTAGTGAATACTGTCACTGGATAACGAGTCTTATTAACAGAGATTCCAAAAAAAGGAAAGAATTGAAGATCTGGGTCTGCTATATCGTCTTCGATTCTTAAAAGAGGTTCAAATGCTTCTCCCGGCTTCAGTATTGCATTTGCATTTTTCATTAAGCTAGCCATAACGCATGGCAAATTAACATCAAGTGACCTATTAGATTTCGAAGTTTTGATCAATAGGCCACACATATTTTCCATAGTTCTTTTAGCGTAATCATAGAATTCTGGAGAAATAACGCTGCAGTTTAATAAAGACAAAAACACACGGATCACAGAATCGTTAACTAACGTTTCTATAAAATCTGAATATAAAACAGTATTTTTTGCTAATTTTTTCCCATACCTGAGCACCGCCTTCTCCAGCCAAAAGAAGCTTCGATCGAATTTATCTTTCCTTAAGCTTTTATGAGTTAAAGAACTTATCGATTCTTGAGGGAATTTTTTTAAGAACCCAAGCCTAAATTTATTCTGCAATTCAGAATATTCTTTTAGCAAAAATTCATGCTCTATTGCTTTTTTCTGTGAAATGACCTGCTTGAACTCGTCTCTCTTTTTAACAATTTCATTCGAAAATCCACTAATTATTAATTTCCTTGGCTTGTCCCTGCTTATTATTTCTACAAACTGCTTGTTAGTTATAATTCCTTGTTCAGGATTAAGGAGATATTTATCATGAATTTCGCGTAAGAATGCGGCACGTTCAGATAATTCTTTTTCCTCTCTTTGAGAGCGAACTTCGGTAATCACTGAATTATCGTAAAAAACTCCAGACATTGATTATTTTTCCCTTGCTTTCTTGTACAGAACGGCTTTTCCCACATGGATCAAGATCTGTTGATGTGAGCGATACTTTATTTTGATGTTTAGTTTCTAAAAATACTATCCCCAACAACAATTTTCTTTTGTAAATGGCCTCGATGAATCCTTTCTTTTCAAATGCAAGTCTTCCGGCTTTTTACCCATGTCTCTGTAGAAAGTTTCAAAAGTTGCCCAAAAATCGGCGCCAAATCGTTCTTTAAATCCTCTAAATACATTATGAGTTTCTTTTAGAGGCGAAGTTTTACGGAGAGCACCATGAGTTGTGCGCCGAATATTCTCTAATCCAGTTTCCAAATAATCTTTGTTCGACATGCCTCTTTTCATTTTCTTGATAAGTTGCAGATTTTCAATTACCCATTCTATTCCATTCTTCCTAACCCAGTACATGAATTTATTTCTGGAGATTTTTAACTTCCTCGCCCACATTGTCTCTGAAAGTCTTTCGCCATCGTATTCATAGAACACGGTTAGTCTCGTATTATTTGCTTGAATCTCCTTCGTTGCCCATCTGCAATTTTCCTTGAAATAACCCTTGTTCACATCGATCCGATCTATTGAAGCTCCTTGAAATGGACGCCCTCCCATGTCTTTTAAAAAGCATTCAAAATCCTCTTTCCATTCAGGACAAATATCAATCCCTCTCCCTCCGTACGATTTATAGCTTACGTGTTGAGGATCTAAACATCTTTGTTTTATTCCACACCAAATATTGTAAGTATCAAAGAAGGGATGCTTAGGACTACTGTGCCCATGTGTTTGGGCGGGATTTTCATGAATATTCGCCCACTCTTTTCTAGCACAGGATCGACACTGCCTACTCTTTCCTCTTTTGAGAGTGGACATCTCTATAATGTTTTCATTACCACATTCACATCTTGCTCTATACCAATGTCTTTCTGTTTCTTGCTTTCCTTCATAAGAGACAACAGTCCAACTGTGGAATTTTCTTCCGACTATCGCTTCAGTATTAACCATTCGACGCCTTTATGTTTTCAGTACTTTTCTCTGTTAAAAACAACCGTTCTTCTCGGAAGACTCAAGCTTTAAAGCTCTGATAGCATGTTCATTGCCTTCAATCGCAGCTCGCACCAGTCTGCAGTCTCTATCACTAAAATATCGCATGTTTTGTCTTCGAATCCAAATGGCTATCTCATTACCTTCTAAACACTTCTTATCGATGAATTTTTCCAACCGCTTTTCAGGATCCAAGCCACTGAAAAATGGGAAGAGAACGAACCCCATAAAAAACATAGAGCCAACTATTGTAACAGAACAAATAATCGTACCAAGTACTGTGAGGATATTTTTGATTTTTATCCTTTACATTCCTTTTAAATCAGATGTTTTATTCTTTTTTATGTATATGAATCATGATGATGTGCGCGTCTTCTTCCAAGAATTGATAATCTACTCAATCCTGATGGCTAAAGACGCGGCAAAAATCCCCTAAAAAGGGACTGTGTCATCGAAAGAATCTATCTGTTTTTCTTCTATCGATATTCGATATCGTTGAAGATGTTCTTTAAATTTTTGGATAAAGAAATGAAGATGCTCAATAAATTTGAGCCTAGTCGCCAGATCTGTTTCAATCAGCGGCTTCTTGAACACAAGTTCATCAACAATAGGCGAACGAGATTCTGCCATATTGCCTCCAAGATCCCTAACGACGAATTCTTGCCTTCGTGATACAAGAAATAAACGGAAATTCTTAGATTTGTCATCTTCTTCCCAAGCAATGTACCATTGTGTATAGCAGTTATGCTCGCCAAGGTAGAGATTAAGTTCATCAGCAGCAGTTGGTAAACTGAGAATTTCCTCTTTATAAACAGGATAACTAAAAGGAAAATAAGCTCTGATTTCCCCTAACCTTTTCTCGAGATCGCGAATCTTCGCAGAACCAGCATCCAGTACTTTAAACAAAGTGTGTGCTTCAGATACCAACTCTTCAAGAGCTGAATCGGTTTGATTTTTTGTTACAGATTGATCTGTTTTTTGTGCAATAGACATAGAATTACTCATACGGTTGATTTTAAAAATGTTAAAACGAAGAAATCAATCTTCTAAATCGTCTCAATCAAGAGTTAAGAGCCCATTCAAGGGACAATTTCCCAGAACCGGGAAGGTATTTAAGAATTGAGGACAAATCAACATCCACGAATCAAAAACGGTTCCATGATGATCCATTGCCTAGATTTTCAGCAATACACAACCTTTTTTTGAAAAACCTCTATAATCTAAATCTTTGGCTGTCAAATTCTATAAAAAATTTTGCATATGTGAATGAACCTAGAAAATTCGACTTTCTAGGGTCGGCTAAAATAAATCTTTTATAAGAGTCAAAAGGGGCCGGTAGAGAGTTCACCGAGTAACCCTTCTTGGCACATCTTCTTTAGAAGATTAGTAGCGGCTCCGCGTGTGATTTTCCAAAGTTTTTCTGCTTACTCTTTTAGTTTTGTAAGAAAAACACAGTAATATTTCTAATGTGATAAACAAGCAACTCGTTGATTTTGAGTTTGTTGCAGATGAAGTCGTATATATTAGCAAAAAAAATAGAACACACTGCTTGCATTTGTAAGAAAAACGCGTTAACATTTCTTACATGAAGAAGAATCAAAAAAAATCGAATAGCATTGATCAGCAAATACTTAATACCATAACTGCCCTTGGACATGGAGCTGTATTTGTTCCAACGGACTTTTTGAGCCTTGGTAGTCGGCAGACTGTAGATATTGTTCTTCACCGACTCGTTCGAAAAGGAACCATTCGTCGCCTAGCAAGAGGAATATATGACTTTCCTAAAGAACATCCTAAACTTGGAACACTTCAACCGCCCCCAGAAAAAATAGCAGAAGCCTTAGTTGGCAGGGATTGCACTCGTATTCAACCAACGGGCGCTTATGCAGTAAATATCCTAGGGTTATCCGAACAAGTCCCTGCTAAAGTTGTGTTTCTGACAGACGGGCCAAGTCGAACGGTAAAAATAGGGTCGACAACCATTCAGCTGCGACGCACAACACCCAAAAACATGGTCATGGCAGGGCGGCTCAGCGGTCTTTTAGTTCAAGCATTCCGTGAATTAGGCAAAGAAAATATCACCCTTGAACGACTTAAACATTTAAAGCGAACTATACCACTGAATGCTCGCAAAGAACTGCTCAAGGATATTCGATTTGCACCGGAATGGATGCATTCTATTTTCAAGGAATTAGCCGAGGAAGTTTGAAGTGAAACTTGATTTTTTAAAACTACCTTCTGACGAACGGCGTCTGTACATTGAACAAGCCGCTATTCAAAGAAATATATCCCCAGTAATCATGGAGAAAGATTTCTTCGTGTGCTGGTTACTCAGTATTCTATTCGAGTCAGAGTTCTCTGAAAGCCTTGTATTCAAAGGAGGCACTTCTCTATCAAAAATATTTGGTGCAATCAATCGGTTTTCTGAGGACATCGATCTTTCCCTATCGCCTACCTTTCTTGGACTTCCTGAAACCGCTGCAAATCGCAGTCAAGCTGATAAATGGTGGGAAAAAGCTGAAGAGGCATGTGAAATAGCGGTTCAGACTCAGATTATGTCGATGTTAGAAACATCAGCATTGGGCGTATTAGAAAAAAATGAGCAGGCAAGATTCGAGTTTTTAAAAGACCCCCAAACCAAATCGCCAGTAATTCTTTTTCATTATCCATCGGCGCTGCCAACAGGGCTTGCGTACATCAAGCGTTCTGTAAAACTCGAGTTCGGCCCTCTGACTGATCAGCAACCCACTGGATGCTATGCAATACGACCTTGGATTGCTGAGGTTTTCCCCACAGCCTTTCTCGATTGGCAATGTGAAGTCATCGCTCTAGAGGTCGAGCGAACTTTCTGGGAAAAAGCTACGATTCTACACGCAGAGTATCATCGACCGCTCGACAAACCAATGCGAGATAGGTTCTCCCGCCATTACGCTGATACCGCGGCGCTCGCCAATCACCCCGAGGCAACCAAAGCTATTGATCGCCATGACCTCCGAGGTAGAGTCGTTTCATGGAAAAATCTGTTCTTTCGTGACTCATGGGCAAACTACACTGAAGCTAAACCCGGCACTTTTCGTCTTGTTCCTAGAGCTGAAAGACTGTCTGAATTGCGACGTGATTACCAGTTGATGCGCGACATGTATCTTATTGAACCTGTAAATTTTGATGACATACTGAGCACCTTATCCGAACTAGAACATCGTATCAACCTCACAACACCTTTATTTTCTCTAGGAGAAGCACTAATCAAGCAAAGAGGAGATGAATTAGTGCAATCCGTGACGAAAATCTTAAACACGGGCGCTAATGTTAATGACACTTCCTGGAATGGGCATCGTCCATTGCAATTATTAATTAAAGCCAATCTGGAATCACGCAAAAAACTTGAACTAGTCAAACGCCTAGTTAGCCTAGGAGCTGATATCCACTCTGCGGATAAAAGTGGATTAACACCCTATCAGGTTGCTATTTCTGAAAAGAATAAATCAATTTCCGATCTCTTACGCTCCAAAGGTGCTCGTCCAATGTCTCCTCCTGGAACCGGATATGCTCAACATTCTGACATGTACCACGAGATCCCATTGTCATAGATTTGATTAAAACCACTAACGATTCTAAAAATATGCCTGATAAAACAGACAAAAAACAGGGAAAGTTCAGAAAGGGGCACTCTGGCAACCCTCTTGGTAGACCAAGAGGAATTAGAAATAAGGCTACCATCACAGCAGAAGCTCTTTTTGAAGGTGAAATTGAAGGCATCTGTCGCAAGGCCATAGAAGAAGCAAAGGGGGAAATATCCAAGCAATCAAGCTTGTACTGGATCGCGTTCTTCCGCCTAAAAAAGAAGTCTCTATATTTATTGACTTACCTGTCATGAAGACCAGCTCGAATATTTTAGAAGCAATTCATAGAGTAGCTCAAGCGGTATCCCGTGGAGAACTTTCCCCTACAGAAGGAGACTACCTAACCTGAATCATCGAAAAGCAAGCAAAAGTGATAGAGATGAATGATTTTGAGGAACGGCTGAAGAGATTGGAAGAACGGCAAATTCATGAAAGCCTCAAATGAAAAGAGACTAAAAAACTGGAAGAAGCGCTGAAAGAAAAAGCAGACCCTCTAGATCCAGTTATCATTATCAAAAATTGATAGGTTCGTTTCGCGAAGGATGCACTTATTGGAAAGAGTTGTGAAAGACAGCTGCTTGATGATTAAGAAATATGGCCAGAACTGGAATCGAACCAGCGACACAAGGATTTTCAGTCCTCTGCTCTACCGACTGAGCTATCTGGCCTTATTTGCAAAAGGAAACTAGATAATTACCGTAAAATTTATCAGAAGGGGTTGTTTAAAAAAAGGAAAATTTCAGAAGGGGCCTAATTTTGAGAAGGATCTAAAGCGAGCATATCCTGGATGATATGGACCGCTTCTTGCATTTGGAGGTCGTTTTCTCCCCAATTGCTATCAGAGGTAGGAGTATCCTTTCCTGATTTTATGCCTTCTAAAAAGAGCTGAAAATCTTTGTTACTTTTCTGACGATATTGAGAATTTTTTTGAAGGGTGGGGAGCATCTTTTGCCAATGTAAATTCTTTTGTTGAATATTTGGGATATAATTTTTTTTCATCCAACTCTTGGTCTGCGAATCTACATCATTTAAAGAATCTACAAAGGCGGAAGCGACATGGTCATTAGGAAGACAATAGTCTAAAAAACGCTCTCCTATATTGTAATAGGCGTATTCTGTTGGAACGATAATATCTGCCTTTACCCCTTCCATTTGCGTAGACCTTCCGGAGACTGTATAATATTTTCCAACAGTTACTTTATAAAAAGCGTGCGCCTTCGCTTCTGTGACCGTCTGATATTGGATCGTTCCTTTTCCATATGTTCTTTCATCTCCTACTATGAGAGCGGAACCGTAGTCTTGCAGCGCTTGCGCAACAATTTCTGCAGCAGAAGCAGAGGCTTTTGAAGTTAGGATTAAAAGAGGCCCTTGATAATACACTCTACCATCTAACTCACGCAAATAACGAATGTTGTTATTTGCATACTTGGAAATGACAATCACGCCATTCGTAATAAAAAGACCTGCGACTTTAACAGCCTGCTGAAGAAATCCGCCTGAGTTATGGCGAAGATCTAAGATCAAACCTTGAATTTTTCCTCTCTTTTTGAGCTGGATTAAAGCTTTTCGAATATCCCCTTCACATCCAGCTCCGCTGCGATTTTCATAAAAAGAGGGAAGAGTAAGTTTGGCGATAATTCCATCACCAAAGCTTTCTGATTCATATTTCAATCTCTCATCTTGCAAAACAACTTTTTCTGCAGATAGCTTTACAGTAAAATCAGAGAACTTTCCCTCTCCTTCATTTCGTCGAAGGGAAAGTTCCACTGCCTTTTTACTTCGATCCGTTATTTCCCGAACGAGCTGTTCATAAGAGATCCCTTGCACAGGTTCACCGTCTACTTCGCGAACACAGTCCCCTATGGTAATTTTTCCACTTTTCTCTGCCGGAGACCCTTTAACGATCCCCCCGATCTCAATCCCCTCTAAAGTTTCTCTAAAGACAATCCCTACACCTTCAAATTCTTTTTCTAAGCTCATGCGAATCTGCATAGCTTCTTCTGTAGTAAAAAAGGCTGTGTGCGCATCTAAACTCTTAGCTAAGGCCTTTAGAACGTGCATTGCAAAAACATCTTCCTCTTCTTCATATGAGAAATCATATGATTCTTCGATCCGACTTTTTTTCTTCTCATAATACTCAAAAATTTTAGCCCGAGTCTCAGCTGTCCAAGGAATATCACTATATGCAGCCTTTTGCGTAAGAAGAAAGTCTACGGTCTGCTTTTTTATCCGTTCGTACAGCTCATCCTCGCTTCTGGCATAAGACAAATAGGACTCTTTAGAACTTTTTTTAATTTCCGAAGTAGCAAAAATAAGCTGTTTTTGAATTTCCTGACGCATTTGGCGAGATCGCTGAAGACAATTCAAGAAAATTTTATGCAGATCTTGATAAGAGGAGAAGTCGCCTTTATCGTAATTTCGATGAACCGTATGCAACCTGGAAGACTCCATCTCTAGAAAAGGGGCTACTTCCTTTAGTAAAATATAGGTTTTCTCTGGATCAAACTTTTGTAAAAAAATCTTAAAAGATCTTTTTATGAGTTGCGGGGTAAGTTTTTTATGTTCGACATGATATTGAAACACCTCCTCCATCAAAGAATGGATGTCTTGAATTTGAATCTGTTGCGACTCTGCCCAAAGGGAAGAGGCGCAAAACACCAAACTTAAGGCAAGGTTTCTAGGAATCTGGTACAATTTACATGTCATATGCAAAAAATTTTTATCGCTTTTTTTTGGAATACCAAAAATTTTCTTCTTTTCATACGAAAAAATAATTTTAATTCAACCAATTATGAAT
>JABEVM010000124.1 GCA_013041585.1 Chlamydiota bacterium | reverse complement strand
TCGTCTCTCTTGCGATTATTTTTCCGCCAATGGCAGCTTGGACAGGCACTTTGAACTGCTGCATCGGGATGACTTCGATGAGCTTTTCACAGATTGCTCGACCTTTTGATTCGGCCTTGCTTCTGTGGACTAAACAAGAAAAAGCGTCAACGGGCTCTTCATTAACTTTGATCTCTAGCTTGATGATGTCGCCTAGTTCATACTTATCAAATTCGTAATCAAAAGAACCGTATCCTTTTGTGGCAGATTTGAGCTTATCATTAAAATCGGTGATGATTTCATTGAGAGGAAATCGGTAAGTAAGAAGGACTCTTTTACTATCCATTGTTTCTGTTTTGACAAGAGATCCTCTTTTTTCCATACCTAAGCTCATCATAGCTCCCATAAAATCAGCAGGGATCATGATATGACATTTTACCCAAGGTTCTTCAACAAAGTCGATTTGGCCTGGATCGGGATAGTGGGCCACGTTATCAATTTGTACTTCTTTTCCATTCGTGAGTGTAAATTTATAGATTACGCTCGGGGCGGTAGTAATAATATCGAGGTCGAACTCTCTTTGCAGCCTTTCAAAAACAATTTCTAGGTGCAGGAGGCCTAAAAAGCCGCAGCGGAATCCAAATCCGAGCGCCATACTGCTTTCTTGTTCTACATGGAGAGCGGAGTCATTGAGTTGAAGTCTAACAAGAGCGTCTCTTAGCATTTCAAAATCGGAAGAATCAACTGGATAGATACCTGCGTATACTACAGGCGCAATATTTTTAAAACCAGGTAGAGGCTCTGTCGCTGGTTGTTTTAGAGAAGTAATTGTATCCCCAATTTTTACATCGGAGGTCTTTTTGATATTCGCAACAATATACCCTACTTCTCCAGGTCGTAAGACTTCTACAGGTTTTTCGCTTGGACAGAAAATTCCTACTTCCAAAACTTCAAAGGTTTTGTCCGTTGCCATCATTTTGATCATGGTCTTTTTAGTAATCTCTCCGCTCATCACGCGTACGTAAACTAGCACGCCTCGATAAGCATCATAGTGGGAATCAAAGACTAGAGCTCGTAAAATAGAATCTTCTGGATCTTTAGGGCAGGGAATGGACTGCAGAATTTGTTCAAGAATTTCTTTAATTCCAATTCCAGTTTTAGCGGAGCAGTGGATCGTGTTGGAAGTATCAAGACCGATCACATCTTCAATTTGTTGTTTTACCCCTTCTACATCAGCAGCTGGCAGATCAATTTTGTTGATAACGGGAAGGATTTCTAAATTTCTTTCTAAAGCTAGGTGGACATAGGCTAAAATAAGTGCTTGAACCCCTTGCACTGCATCGACAACCAGAAGAGCTCCCTCGCACGCTGACAGAGATCTTGATACTTCATAAGAAAAATCAACATGTCCTGGTGTATCAATGAAATTGATTTGGTAGGTATTTCCATCATCGGCGTCGTAGTACATTGTCACGGGGTGAGCTTTAATCGTAATGCCGCGCTCTCTTTCTAGGTCCATAGCATCTAGGACTTGTTCTTGCATATCTCTAGAGGCAATGGTCCCAGTAAGTTCTAGAAGACGGTCTGCAATGGTGGATTTGCCATGGTCGATGTGGGCGATGATTGAGAAGTTTCTGATCCAGCGAAGATGATAGGTAAACATGAATAGATGACTTATGGTTTTCTAATATTGTTGGAATTAGCTTAGGGCATTTTTGCTATAATCTCAATAAAAACAAAAAAGCCTTTTCCCGATTTCTCGGAAAAAGGCTTTGTACACATAAGATTAGCTTACAAGCTTAACTTGTAAGCGTAGCCTCTTGAGGTTGGTTTGCTTTCGCAACAACCGCTTCGATCGCTTTTTCTTTGGCTTTCTCTTCTTTTTCTGCAGTTAAGCGAGCAAATTGCTTGCTTAAAGACTTAGAAGCTAAAATCCATGCGAAAATGATGAAGAAGAGGATACCTGCAACATAAGGAGTGATCAAGGATACTGATCCGCAAAGAACGATAAGTCCTTGCTGAATGAGCGATCCGCCTGATTTTCCAAGTCTTGCACCAACAACGTCAATTGCAGCTTTTCCTTTTACTTTTGATTCCTGATCAAGAGGGATGTAGGCCATCTCTTTTGTCGGATCGAAGAGAGAGTACTTAGCAGACTTACTCATAATGTTTTGCGCGGTTCCAAACACGACTGCAAGCATCAGAGGAGTTGTTCCTAAGAGAGCAATGAATCCTGTTAAATAATCTTTGAAAAGAACGAAGGAGAAGAAACCAACTCCTGTGATCAAAAGAACAACAGGTGTGATTTGCGCAGCAACGCCCCAACCAAATCTTCTCATTACGTTTCCACCTACGAAAAGCATCATCAAGATTGTTACTGCCCCAGTGATTGTAGAGAAGTACCCCATGAAGGCGCTATAATCGTTAGGATGAGAGTATTGTAACTTCAATTGACCTTTCCAGGTAACTTCAACGAGGTTGATTGCAACACCGTAAGCGATTACCAAGATGGCAATGCAAAGAATATATTTTGATTTTAAGAGGAACTTGAAGCTTTCGCCCATTGACATGCTTGGTTTTGCTTTCTTTGGACCTTTGACTTCAGAAGTGTCATAAAATCTTGCATCTGTAAGAACGTTCTTATTGATCCAATAGTAGATACCGAGAACTACGAGGCCAGAGACAACGACCATAGCCATTAGGTAGTTTAAAGAGATCTGCCATGCGTCAACGCCTTCTGGGAGTTTGTCGCGGATTTTGGATACAAGAACGATCGCTGGACCCGAAAAGAGCATAGCTAGGTTAGCGCCAAGGCCGAACATAGCATAGAATCTTTTTGATTCAGAAACTTTAGTGATTTCGTTAGCAAAGCCCCAGAAAAGCAGAGAGATACCCACGCTTCCCCAAAGTTCGGCCATAACGTAGAATAAAGAATATGTCCAGTTTCTAAAAATAGCTACGAGACCGCTAAAACCAGCTGGTAAGAAAGCTTGAAGCTGATCCGCAAGAACTGTTG
>JABEVM010000123.1 GCA_013041585.1 Chlamydiota bacterium | reverse complement strand
TTATAATTGTAATTCGTTAAAATAGAATGGATTATGTCTTTTAAAGAGACAAAGAAAGCTTGTTATCCTTACAGATCTCAGCGAGCAGCGTTTGATGACTATAACCGTGGATCTTGGCCTTTTGAAGTGTTCCAACTAGTGAGGCATCTCCTGGGATGACTACGTTTTTCCAGCACCGAGTACGGGCTTTCAGCACGTTATCTTCTTTATTGTACTTTTCTACGAGGACTTCAAGGGTTGAGCCGAGTAGGGCTTGTCTTTGCTCTTCTACTTGTCCTTGGTGTAGTTGCAAGAGCCTTTGTAGACGCTCTTGTTTTACCTCTTCTGGGATATCATCGCGCCAGCGCATGGCAGGTGTGCCCTTTCTTTGGCTATAGGCAAAAATAAAGGCTACAGAATAGTTGATCTCTTTAAATAGGTTATAGGTTTCCAAAAACTCTTCTTCGGTTTCTGTTGGGAAGCCTACGATAATGTCTGTACCCAAAGAGGCATTGGGGACAATTTTTTTAAGGAGGGCCACTTTTTCTAGGTATTTTTCGACAGTATAGATCCTATGCATTTTTCGAAGGATACGATCGGATCCGGCTTGCAGGGGGAAGTGGACAAATTCGCAGACGGACGGAAGGTCTCGAATGGCGTACATGAGCTCTTCTGTAATGTCGACTGGATGGCTTGTCATAAAACGGATGCGTTCTAATCCAGGGATTTTATCCAGTTTATAGAGAAGGTCATGAAAATAGCAGTTCCACTCGGGCTGATCTTTACCATAGCTATTGACGTTCTGTCCTAAGAGGGTGACTTCTTTATAGCCTTTTTCTACTAAGAGCTTACATTCTTCTACGATACTTTCTGGCGGTCTTGAAACTTCTTGCCCTCTTGTATAGGGTACCACGCAGTAGGTACAAAATTTATCGCACCCGCGGATGATAGATACGTAGGCTTTGACAGGATCATCGCGCTTAGCTACTAGGTAGTCGAGGTTCTCTTCAAACTGGTCATCCGTACGGATCGTCTGCTGTCCTGTTTGTAAAACTTCATCCAGTACGGTATTTAGGTCAGTGATATTATTGGTTCCAATAACAAAATTGACATGGGGGAGTTTTCGGAAAAGGGAGTCTTTCTTGGCCATGGCCATACAGCCTGTGACCCCAATGATCGACTTTTTTTTGCTATGGCGGCCGAGCTGTCCTAGTTTCCCCATGACTTTTCTCTCGGCAAGGTCTCTGATTGAGCAAGTATTGAATATGAGTAGATCTGCATCACCTTCTTCATGAGTTCTTGTAAGGCCCCTTTTTTCGAGCTGTCCTACCATGATTTCCGAATCGAGTTCGTTCATTTGGCAGCCATACGTTTTTATGAAGAAATTTTTTGGTTGTTGCATAAAGCCAGATCTTTCGTAAGTAGATTTCGTAAAGGCGCTAAATATAGAGAAAAGGGAATTTTTTTTCTAATTTTTCTCAAAATAGGTTCTTTTTTTATTGACGAAGCAGGATCCTAATAAGTTGGGAAGTTTGGCTGAGTTGATCTGGAATTAAAATTTTTTTTCCATTTTTACTAATAAAAAATTGAATGTTCCTTTCTTGCCTAGGTAAGTAAAGTAAGATTTTTTTTGAGGAATATTGCGGTATTTCGCTAGATAATGATTGGCAAAAAAAGAACATACAGGTTATGCTAGGCCATCGTAAAAAGATTTGATTTGAACAATATATCTTTAGGCTAGCAAATGAGCTCGAAACAATTAAATAAAACTCTCCTTTTGACTAAGGAAGAAGTTATTCCAATGCGCAAATGGTTTATTTTAGACGCTAAAGGCAAAACACTTGGTCGTTTTGCATCTGAAGTCGCAAAAATTTTACGCGGAAAACACAAAGTTTCCTTCACGCCTAACGTAGACGGTGGAGATGGCGTGATTGTCATTAACGCGGATAAAATTTGCGTTACCGGAGCTAAAGAAGCGCAAAAAATCTATCGCTATCATACAGGCGCAATGAGCGGACTTAGAGAAGTTCCTTATCGTGTAATGAAAGCAAGAAAACCAGATTACATTATTACAAGAGCTGTAAAAGGGATGATGCCAAAAACACGTCTAACTGAAGCTCAAATGAAAAAATTACGCGTTTTCGCTGGAGAGAGCCATAAAATGGAATCTCAGCAGCCAATCCTCGCAAACATTTAATGTCTCAACATTTAACCTCTGAGAATTTGAAATGATAAAACAAGAAAAAATTGGTACAGGAAGAAGAAAGACAGCAGTATCTTCTGTACGTATGCGTTCTGGAACAGGAAAAATTCAAGTTAACGGTCGTGAATTTGAAAACTATTTCCCTTCCGAACTACAGAGAAAAGTCATTCTAGCGCCTATCGAAAAATGCTCTGATGTACAGAAATACGATATGATCATTCGTGTACGTGGCGGTGGAATTGAAGCTCAGATGATTGCAACTCGTCTAGGTATTGCAAGAGCTCTTGTATTAGAACAAGAAACTCGCAGACAAGATTTGAAAGCAGAAGGCTTCTTAACTCGCGACTCTCGTAAGAAAGAGCGTAAGAAGTACGGTCTAGCTGGTGCTCGTAAGCGCTTCCAATTCTCTAAACGTTAATCTCTATATTTTAACCCCGAGCCATTTTCATGGTTTGGGGTTTTTTCTTTCATACATCAATAAGTTAAAAATTTGTTAAAGCAACTAGCTTTCTTCTAGAACGCTGGTTCTTCTCATTTATGTTTCTTGATTTTGATCACGGGCTTCATTCTTTTTGCGAAATCTATTCAAGAGAAGCGATGCTAGGGCAGACGCTCCAATGACTACGCTCGCAGAAAATGCCGTTTCATGAAAAATACTAAGGATCACACTCACTCCTGTTCCTATTCCAGTCATAGTCAAATAAAAGACAGCCATAGCCATTCCCTTTTGCTGCGTCGTAGAAGTTAGCGTAACGCGGTTAAGCGGAGCTGCAGCAAAGCCAAAACCTGTGCAGTAACAGGCTAGAGGAATAACAAAAGAGAGAGGGCTGCTCGGAAGGATAAACGAAAAAATAACAAGAAAGATACCGGACAGTAAAGATACTGCTAGCCCTAAGGAAATTACTTTTTCCTTTCCATACTTTTCCAGAAAAAATTTTACAAGCTGCGCACCTACAATATAGCCGCCAAAAACAGGGATTTGAAGATATCCAAATGTTGTGGGAGTTAGCTGCAGTGTTTCTAGTAAAATGAAGGGGGAGCTGGTAATCCATCCAATAATCCCACCATAAAGGAATGCAAAGCAAGCAGCTGATATCATAAAGGATGCATTCGAAATAATTTTTCTATACGAGGAAAGAAGTGATTTTATCTTGAGTGACTGCGGGCTTTTTGCTGATGTGCTTTCCGGCATGCTAAACCAGAGAGCGAGTATTGAGGCGCTTGCTAGGGCAAAAAGACTAAAGAAAATACCTCGCCAGTCTGTAACGAGTAGGAGTAATCCTCCAAGAAGAGGCCCTATAGCGGGCGCAATTACAGCAGCGGTACCCATCCAAACCAAAATGTGAATGGATTTCTGATCATCGTATAAATCGTGTATGCTTGCATATCCGGAAACCATCATGGAACATACCCCGATGCCTTGTAAAAAACGTGCACAAATGAGAAAGGAAAGGGAAGGTGCAGTAGCGCAACCGAGTGTTGCTAATAAAAAGAGAACACCGCCTCCCAAAAGTATGGGACGGCGTCCATAGCGGTCAGATAGGGGCCCGATAATAAGTTGAACGGCTGTATTGCCTCCAAGCCATGCTGCAATTGTGAATTGGACTAAACTAATCGAAGCAAAAAAATCATCCGCAATGATAGGAAGAGCGGGTAGATACATGTCATTCGACATGTTGGTACAAAACTCGTAGGCAATTAAAAACAAAGGAAAAAAGCGAAACAAATACTTATCTTGAGAAAGCGATTTCATTGATAGATTTGACTAAATTTTTTTCTAAGATAGCTTATATAGGGTGCAGCTTGAAGAGGCTGTCCTGTGATTTTTACAATCAGCTCTGATGGGGCAAACTCTCTTCCATACTGATGAATATTTTTGTGTAAAAAGTCTTTGATGAAAAGAAGATCGCCTTTTGCAACAAGATCTTCCCAGTTTGGGAATTTCTTCTCAAACGCTCCAAAGATCTGCGCGGAATATAAATTACCAAGTGTATAGGTGGGGAAGTATCCAAGTAAGCCCGCTGACCAGTGGATGTCTTGCAGACAGCCTTCTGTGTCGGTAGGAGGGACTATGCCTACATATTCTTTCATCTTGACTTTCCATATTTCGGGAAGATCTTTTACCTTGATCGAGCCTTCAATGAGTCCTTTCTCTATTTCAAAACGGACAATGATATGTAGAGAATAGGTTACTTCATCTGAGTGAATCCGAATGAGAGAGGGCTCCACCTGGTTGATCATTTTATAAAAGTCTGGAAGGGTGAGAGAGGAGAGCTGCTCTGGAAAAACCATTTTGAGTTTAGGAAGAAAATGTTTCCAGAATGGGAGACTGCGTCCTATGATTGTTTCCCAAAACCTAGACTGGCTCTCATCCATACCATGAGATGCGGATTCACATATAGGAGATCCAAACTCTTTCTCTGGTAAGTTCATATGGTAGAGGCCATGCCCTCCTTCATGGAGGACAGAGAAAATATTGCTGATTATATCGTTTGGATAAATTTTAGTAGTCATCCGAATGTCTGTCGGATGGATTCCGCAGCAGAAAGGGTGTTCTGCTTCATCTAAGCTGAAAGAACCTTTTGGAAAGCCCATGGCTCCTAAAAGCTCGTACGAAAAATCCTTCTGCAAGGAAATAGGAAAATTTCCTTTTGGAAATGGGGTTACATCCATTGCCTTAGTAGAGAGTTCTTGTAAAAGACTTTTAAGATCTGATTTAAGATCAGCAAATAGGGGAGTGAGCATGGCTGTTGTGGTGCCTGGCTCATAGTCATCAATCAAAGCATCGTAGGGATGATCAGAATACCCTAAAATGTCTGTTTTCTTTTTAGATAGGTCCACAATTTGCTGTAGGAATGGGGCGAATTTTGCAAAGTCGTTCTGCTGTTTAGCGATTGACCATACATTCGTTGCGTTTGAAACAGCGTTGGCGAATTTGGCCACAAAGGAAGAAGGGAGTTTTTTTGATTTTAGATAATTTTTTCTCCACAGTTTGAGAGCTGCAACCTGAGGGGCCTTAAGGCTTGTATGGAGGATTGTTCCCGTTTCTAAGTTGATCAGGGAAGATAGGGCTTTTGCAAAACCTGGACTTGTTCTTTCTTTATGGATTCTGGTCGTAAGTTCTTCGATTTGCTGGCTGCGTATGTCATTTGCAGAAATAGGTTGATGGGTTTCCCTGTCCCAGCTAAGGAGTTGATCTATGGAACCTAGGAGCTCAGCTTTTTTAGAAAGATTGTGTACTTTTTGATAAAGCTTTTGCACGTCCAGATCCATAGGAGTCTCCCATTTTTACACAGTAGAGGTTTTTCTCCTCCAGAAATAACAGAAACGAACCATTCTTTCACAGTAATTTGTTATGCGGTGGTGAAGCGGCGTACAAAGCGCCCATCCTAGGAAAAGGATTGTGATCGAGCCTCCTCCCACAATTACATCAGAAAGCCAATGAGCTCCTAAGATAAGTCTAGGCATACAGAGGAAAACTGTATAAAGGCAGGCAATGATTGCTAACTTTCTGTTTGCAAAGAAGCTGTAGGAGACAGCAAATAAAAGAGCTGTTGTAGCATGGTCGGAAGGGAAGCATTTATAAGAGCTGTCTTTGATCGAAATCCAACGAAAAATTTTAGAAATGCGTATGCTGCCTTCTACAACAATTGAAGGACTGGATCTATAGACAGAGATAAGCTCTCGAAATATCATGTGGTTAATTGAGAAAATGACCAAAGCCGAAAATAAAGTGCAGAATAGCATTTGCGCAATTTTTCTCTCTTTTGAAAGTCCATTAACAGAACGCACGTAGGCAATAAAAAATAAGAGGAAACATACATCTTCGACCCAATCAGCATTTCTGTGGTTCGCAAAGGCCCAAAAAATCTGCCATGTCTTATTTCCCTCTAAGGAGGAGTTGATGAACGAGAAAAAGCTACGGTCCAAAATATCCCAATATTCGCTTGTTACGGGCCATAAAAAAGTGCCTAAAAGAAAGGCAATTGCTAGATGGCAAAGTAGTAAGGCTTTCCAATTCCAAAGACTTTTTGTAGTTTTTTCAGTAGGATTTTTCATAGGCTCTTAAGTACGCGTTTGTTTAGTAAATTTATAGTAAAATAGGGCAGAGCAGATAATCATAGGGGTAGTAATTGCCACAATAGGCGGCAGAACCCTGTTTTTCCCTAAAATAACAGCTGCGTCCATGAATACGTAGAAGAGAATATACCCGAAAATCCCAATAGCATAAATAAAATAAATAGGGGTATTTCGTGAATATCGAACACAAAAAGGGCTTACGGCTGTGATGATCAGGAGAGAAAGAAGGGGCATAACGAGTTTATATAACAAAAATGTTTGAATTTCTGCTTTTTTATGAAAAGTGATATTTTCATCTTTAAACAAAGAATAGGTAAGCCGGGTAATGGAGAGGTTGTCTGTAGGGATAGCTTGTTTTTGGACCATCCGATGTCCCCATTGCAGATCTCTAAAGTAGTGGGATTGGAAGGATTCCGTCTTTTCGAGCCTTCCAGATTTGGTTTTCTGGATATGGTCTACATATTCTCCAATAGGCTTACTTGGATCGGACGATAGGTATTTCATCCTCCAGATATCATGGGCGGAGCGTATCCAAAATACGTCAAAATACGCATTTTTTACCGGATCGAAGCTTTGATAGATAATTTTTGAACCGTCATTTAAATACCAAGTATGTAGTTTTGCCTGCTCGTCCCTCTTGGCTTTACTGCTAAAATGGGTGTAGTTAAATTGGTCGATGAAATTGGTGGCAGGGGGGAGGAAAAATTGAAAATTGCAATACATAAAAGTAACAGTAAGGATTCCTAGGAGGAAGAAGGGCTTAAGAAGTGTTCTCAATTTTAATCCCGCCGTTTGCAGGGACAGTAGTTCTCTTCGTGTATTTAAGGTAAGCAAAACCTTGACAGAGGCAATCAAAAGGGCCAAGGGGAGTAGGATATCGGATCTTTTAATGAACTGGTACCCATAGTACACAAAAAATTGCTGAATTTGAATTTGCTCTTTTTGAATAAAATCCTGCATGTGGGTGGAAAAATCCATGAGAGCGAATACGAAATAAAAACAACCTAAAAAAAGAAAGAAGGTTTTTAATGTTTCTTTGAAAAAATAACGTTGCCATAGGTAGCTCAGGATCATTCTTTCCCCCTAGAAATTTCAAATAGAGATTTAAGTGAAAAGGCAATGATGCACGGATGAGGCAGAATGTAGAAAAGAAAAGCGATAAACGGCATTTGTTTGAGCGACTTCCCTATGACAAAAGAGAGTAAGCACGCAGAGGAGAGCAAAATAGCCCAAATCAATCTTTTCTTATTTTGGTTTCTTCCAATGCTCATCCCAAATGCTGACCCAATAAACGTAAAAGTGAGGGGAGCGAGTCCAAAAGAAATCCTCCTAGCGATTTCTGTTCGTAGTCGTGGGACGGTAGATAATTTAGAATCTTTTTCAGTTTTATATTTACTAAGCATAAGACGAAGAGGGAGTTGCTCAAAACCAATCTGCTGACTTGTACCTTGAATAAAGTTGGACAGAGTAGAGTCCTGTGTTGTCATGAGCTTTTGATTTTCTATGATAATATGATCAAAGTTTTCTGGATCTTTCGAATCAATGCTAGAAATGAGGGCCACATTTTTCCCTAGTAATAACCCTTCTTCCAAGGAAAGCTTTTCCGCTACCATCATACTGAGCCGTCCATTGGATTGATTGTTTATGACAAAGATCACATCTTTGGCATTTTCTCCTGCATTCATGCTCTTCATATCGACAAAAGTGTGTTTGATCCTAATCAAAGTATCTTTTTGGAGTAAAAAGAGAGGGTTTATGGTCGTCATTTCGTAGATGAGATTTTTAGATCTGCCTCGGCACTCTGGTAAAAGTTCGGAAGTAACATGGAGGTTGATCATTCCTATAAAAGCACTAGCTAGAAATAGAGGATAGAAAATCGACTTTAAAGGTAACCCGCAGGCCCGCAGACTTGTCAGCTCATGCGTCGAGCTCATTTTTTGGATCAAAATGAGGGTGGCGATCAAGCAGGAAATGGGAATTGCTATCGGTAATATGTAAGGAATCTGGTACAGTATGAAATAAAGAACACTTGTTTTATGAGGGGCTAAAGCAGCAAATTTAGCGATTTCTTGAAAACGTGTGACTAGCAAAACCGCGATAAATGAGCTAACGCAAAGAAAGAAGACTTGGAAATAATTGCGTAATAAATACCGCCATAAAGTAGGCATTAAAAACCTTTTATTGTATAAATTATGTGCTATTGTACGCAATTATCCGATATTTATGTAGTAGATTTTTGCCTAAATTTAGATGAGAGCCTTGGATGGATAGGGAATGGTTTATCCTAGTTCGTGGAGAGAAAAAGGGTCCTTTTTCTCTACTTGAGTTAAAACAAAAATATACTATCACACCTGATACCTTTGTTTGGAAAAAGGGCTTTTCTAACTGGAAGAAAGCCGGCAAAGTGAAAGAATTCGAAAAATTTTTTAAAGACGAAGAAGATCTTAAACCTAGCAAAAAGAAGATTTCTAGCGAAAAAGGACCAGATCTAGTTGAGATACTTACCTTGCGGTTTACCCCAGGTAATTTCTTTTGGTGGATTTTGCTGGTTTTGCTTATACTCCTCTATAGTATTTTTAAATTATATCAAAAATGAAAGACCCTCTTTTTTTACAGGTTTGCCAATTTCTGCAAAATAACCTGGATCCGCAAAAACCTATTCTGCTTGCTTACTCAGGCGGTATAGATTCCTTTGCCCTTTTGCATCTTTTGCTAGAGTGTAAAAAGAAATTTTTATTCGATCTACATGTAGCGCATGTCGACCACAGCTGGCGCGGGGAAAGTTCGAAAGAGGCTAGGGCTCTACAATCGCAAATTGAAAGTTTAGGTCTTCCTTTCTATATAGAGACCCTCTCTTTTGAGGGCGTAAAAAATAATTGGGAAGAAGTGGCTAGAGAGAAACGAATAGAATTTTTTAAAAAAATCTATGAAGAAAAAAATATGCAGGCACTTCTCTTTGCCCATCATGCGGATGATCAAGCTGAAACAGTCTTAAAAAGAATCTTTGAAGGTTCAGATCTGCGGTTTTTAGGAGGAATGCGTCAAACATCCTCACTTCGTGGTATGACGCTTTGGCGTCCTATGCTGAGAAGTAGGAAAAAAGATCTATGCAGTTGGCTTGAGAAGAAAGATTTGCAGGCTTTAGTAGATGATTCAACAAATCGCGATACAAAGTACCTGCGAGCTAGATTTCGGGAAAATACCATCCCCCTTTTAGAAGAGCAGTTTGGAAAGGGGATTAGCTTAAATCTAGTAAGGCTAGGGGCTAGAGCTCAAGAAGTAGAAGATTATGTAAGACGTAAAGTAGATAAATACTTTTCAACAGCCTGCGAGGGTGTTTTCGGAGTCTACTATGACCTAAATCCTCTTTATCCGTTAGAAAAGCTAGAAGTGGGTTTTTTCATAAAAGAGGTCTCTGAAAAAGAAGGTCTTTTTCTCTCTTATGAACAAAGGGAGACCTTGGAAACGGGCCTTTTGACGCTTGCTTCTAACTGCCATGTAAGTGCCTCGCAAGTGGAAGGGGATCAAAAGAAACTTTTTGTAGATAGAGGAAGGTTATTTGTCATTCGAGAAGATATACCTAGTTTCACATGTCATACACCTCTTTCCTCTTTAGAGCTGCAATCGGGAAAATGGAAATTGTGGCTTTCTTGTAAAGTCCAAGATAAAAGTCGGGAAAAGAGGGGCTGCGATTGGAAAGATGTATGGAAAGGGAAGGTATATGCCCATCTTCCTCAAAAAAAATATGAGCTGATTAGTGATTTTCGAGGGTCCCTTCTTCATAAGAGTCGTCAAATTCATCATTTTTGGAATGACAATAAAGTACCTGCTTTTTTCCGTCAGATCCTCCCTTGCATTGTTGAAGATCAGAGAGTTGCCTATGATTTGCTCACTGGTAAACCCTCTCATTTACAAGCTGTGAATGAAGAAATGCTATTTATATCTCTTGAAATTAAAAATATAGAAAATTAAAAGACAGATAGAGGGGCCAGGAAAGTCTTAGATAAAGATTTCAAGCTTAAGATTTTGTTTTTTTCTTCCTTAGGGAATGTACTTTACTAAATTTGTAGAGAGTGGTTTAATTTTTATTCGTTGTCTGTTTTTAACCTTAA
>JABEVM010000122.1 GCA_013041585.1 Chlamydiota bacterium | reverse complement strand
GAATATGACAACAAGCAATACTTTAACAAATATCACTACCTTCCTCAATCAAGCAGAACGCATTGTTACTAAAAGAGGCGGTTTTAGTGGATTGGCTAAAACTCCTGGGCTGAATGATGACTATTTTGATGGACAAACACGCTCTCAGATCTGTCAAAAACTTGCCAATATCTACGCAAAAATTCATGAAATTCAGGAAAGAGAAGAATTTGAAGCTAGAGTAGGATCTCGTATTGGCACCATTATTGAACGTGTAATTTTCAAACCAATTGAGTATTGCATTGTTAAGCCCATAAAGAATTGCATTTTCAAACCTGTTGAATATTGCATTCTTAAGCCTCTAGCAAATTATGTAATCGAGCCCTTAGCTGTTTCAAGAATAGGACGATATATCGGTAACTCACCAAGATTACAAAAAGCATTTGGTATTACCTATTTTACTTTTACATTTGCTTATCTCGGGTTTGCCGCTGTTCGAGCTACTCAGATTTACATTATTCCTGCAATCGATCGTATCAAGGAAGCCCCAGAAGAGTTTAAACAGAAAGCAGAAAAAGTCGGCTTACAGGGTTTACGTAGTATATCTTTAGGATTGGCTCCAATCGTATGTTTTGCTCTATGTATGAAAGTATATTCTTTATACAAATATAGAAATTTGGCATCGACGCAAACTGACATTAAAGAAGCTAAAGATCTTTTGTCTAGACTCTCTCATTATGATTCGAAGCGAAAAGCTTTATTAGAGGTTCAAACAAGAGAGGCAGAATCTTCTAACACGAAAATAAAAAGCTTACAATCTCAAATTGCAGCTAAAGATGAAGAATTAAAAAAACTACGCAACCAGCAACCACAAATTCAACTTGATACGCAAAAAATACAAAAACTTGAAAAAGAATTGCTGGAAAAAAAGAGCGAATTAACTCGCCTTACTTCAGAAAAGAAACAGCTTGAAGAAAGCCTTAAAACTGCACAAAGAGAAACGGGAACAGTTCAGCGTACACTTGATGCATCAAAAAAAGAGTACTTATCTCTCCAAGTCACTTCTAGGGAATTAACAGAGCGTGTTTCCAGACTTGAACAAGCAAATACAGAGTTAACCTCTCAGCTTTCTACTCGGCAAGGTGAATTTGAAGTGAGATTTTTAGAGATTCAACGGGCTAAAGAAGCGATTGAGCTTTCGATGAGAAAACTCCAAGACCATCAAAAACAGCGCGCTGAAGTATTTCAACAGCAGATTTTAGAAAAAGTAAAATCCAATTTCCTAATTGACCCTAGATTTGAATTAGGAAAAGCACTACTTATCAGCAATTTAACGGACGCCAAAACTTTAGAAGACCTTTTAGGGGTTTTGGTAACACAAGATCTTTTCTATGATTCTTCTTCAGAAAAAACTGTAGGAGATGAGAGTACTGTAGATGAAGGTATTTCCCTGTCAAAGGAAGAGAGAAAACTAGTAGAGGAATACAAAAGGTTGTTAGACGCAGAAATTGCATCTAAAAATGAAGCTATATCTAAATTAAAAGCCCAAAATGAGGAATTGTTAAAACAAGTCGAAGCTTTACAAGCTCAGATTGCCACCTCAGAACCTGCAGTAAAAAGAAATGGCTATTTGACAGAGCAAGTAAAAACATTACAAATAACTATAGGAGAACTAAGAGAAAAAGCCGTAGAACAAGCAGACTTACTTACTGCTGCTGATAAAAAGGTTTCAGACTTGGAAAAAGAAATCTCTCGATTAACCGACTCAGTTGCCTTCCTTGAGAGGGAGCGCACAAGAATTACGCAAGATAAAAACCAGGAATTAGCTGATCTACAAGGACACCTAAAAATAGTTCAAGAAGAACTAGCAAGTGGTAAGCTTGAACTTGCTTGGCTTAAGAGGGAAAATGCTGCAATGGTAAGTCAACAAGAAGAAATGAAAGAGCTAACTACTATCAATGAAGAGTTAAGAGAAAAAACAAGAGAACTGCTCTCCGAACTTCGTAGAGTACAGGCTACTTTACAAGAAGATAACAGGGCAAATGAAATACTTGAGGAATTTCAAAAACGTGCACCTGATCTTTACGCGGAAATCGCGGAAGCAAAAGACGAAGGTTTTGATGAAGAATCAGATGGCTTATCTCTAGACCCCGAATTTTTAAAATTTAAAAAAGTTTACCAAGAACGGGTGAGCAAAGGTGAAATGGATGTATTATTAGGTGATAACGCTCTTAGGGAGTTATATATACAGTTCCTAAGTGAGAATCAGCAAAAAAACTAAAGTTTATAAGTCATTCATTTTTTAAAAACCGAATAAAAAGGCCTATATTTCCCTTTTGGAGAGATATAGGCCTTTTCTTTAAGCGAAAACTATACAATTCAAAACAACTATGCTTTAAAAAAAGTGTAGATTTTCATAGTATTGCGAAAATAGTAAAATAAATAGGCTTTGATATGGCAGCTGTCGACCACTCAATGGAATTGTCCTGGGTATTACATGGAGATGAGTCCTCTTCACAGCTTGGTGGACCAGTACAGAGAAATGATCAAGAACACGCCGCAGCTTCCTCTGTATTTGCGAATGCAGTTGTTGTAGAAAGAGATTCGGATACTGCTGGTACTATTATAACTCAGCGAGAAGTTGCTGATCTGGGTACAGGTGAAAACCCTCCCCTGCTAGATCCAAAATTGAAATTGTTAGCAAATGAGGTAGATAAATTCATAAGGTGTGCAAGCTCCTTTGGGGCCATGAAAGGGGCGATGGAATCTCTCACCTACTTTGGATGGATTAAAGAAGAACGACCACCCTCATTTTATTCCGCTTTACTAAGAGATGCTAATGAAACTCCATCTACTAGTTCTTCTATCAACACCTCAGATGCTGAACTAGAAAAATTTTATGTAGCCTTTTGTAATAAGCTTGAAGATCCGAGCCTCGGCCTTTCCTTTTTTGGCAAGATTGTTGCAAAAGTGTCTTTTCATTTTATGCAGCAGATCTTCATGTATATCTTAGAGGATTTTAGAACTGCTATAGAAAAAGACGTAGTATGGGTCATGGAAAACAAAGGCGCAAATGATTTCGAAGAACTCAAAAACCTTATTTTTACAGATCTGGAGAGGTACATAGGAAGACTTACCCAATCATACAAGAAGGCTTCAATTCCAAAAATTTATGATGAATTTGGAGCTCCTATAGCCCAAGATCCTGATTCAATCAATAAAGACGCCGAAACTCATTTAGCAGATCCTCTCAATAACAGCGGTTACAAAAAGGAAGAGCTATATAGCGCGTTCACGGATTGGCTTTTTACCAAATATAAACCTAGCTCCCACTTAAGACAAATCATCATTGATGATTTAAAAAGCATTCACTTTCAAAGAGATTCTTTTCTTGCTAGACTCAATCCAGTCCTATCTTATTGTATGAATGCGTTTTCTTTTCTTGTTTCCTTATTTCTGGGACCTGTTGAAAGAAAACTAGATAGTCTGATTCAAGATTATGTGAAAAAGTTTCTATCAAAAAAGCTCTATATAGAGACGTTCATACAAAAGCATCTAACTACGTCTGAAGAAGATAAAAAAAAGATGAGAATTCAGTTTCTCGATTTTTATCTCAAATTTATGCAAGAAGAAGTCGATCCGAACCTCACTACAAAACATCTTCCCAACCATGAAAAAGTCCGTTTGGATGGAATCATTAAATCCATTTTTTCTTTCTTAGATGACAATCGAGCAGCTCTTAAAGAACTTATCCCTTTTGATCCAGAGCCGCCACAAGTATCTTCCTCTTATGCAGGATACTTGTTAGATGCTACAACAACTCTTATAGGTGCAGCTGCAAGTATTGCTACTAATGCTTCTATACATGAATATTCTTTTGTACGTAAGTCCATCATTTCGATCGCAACTTCTATAGCTGAGAGCTCGGTTGCTACAAACCTTCAAAAAGAAGTGATTTTAGATAAGAGTTTACAGCTTGTAGCTCATGCTCTGCAGGTCCTTTCAACAATGGGAGATGATGCGCCCCCTGTTCCCAAAGAGGAAAAGAGCGTGGGTACCTATCTAAGTGAAATCCTAGTTGAATGTGTCAAAATCGCAACGCATACCCCGGAGCAAATAAGACTTGCCAAAGTTCACTCTATCATGACACAAGCTGTAGGTCTTCTTAAAACAAGGACTGCAGAGTTTTTGAGAGGGGCAGAATCTTGTATAATGGAAATCGAACAATGTAATGCTGAAATAGCAACCCTTGTTTCGCTAATGGAACACCTTGGCCTGGATCTTAAAAGAATTGTAAAAGAGCAGTCGGCTAACCCTTCTTTAAACGAAGAAAATCAAGAGTTGTTAGTGGACTTCCGAGATAATGTTTGCAGACTTCTACAAGAAAGTGATTTGCAAGAAGCCCTTACAGAGCTGCAAGCCATCTTCAGAAATGCTACAGAAACTCCAGTTTCGTTCGAACAAGTTTCACCTCCTGCTGAGGAATGCAGAAAAATTCTAAGAGCTATTACCGAATTACATGCTAATTTCGTAGCGCCCACCCTTTATATTCCTTCTTATTCTCATGCAGCAGCAGCTGCAATTGCTCCAATTTTATCAAGCTCAACCTTAGAAGATATTGCCAAACCAGTATTGAATATGGCGTTAGATCCCAAAAGTCATATTTATGGAATTGCGCACTCCCTAATGATTGGAGCCTTAGGACCCAAAAAAGTTGAAGAAGTGAAAGTCTGATTCTAAAACCCATTACAAAAGGAAGTGACTATGTCCCAAGAAACACTTGCTCCATTTTCCACTAGGTCCAAATCAATCAAAAAAGGCATCTACGAGCATTATAAAGGAAATACCTACAAAGTGATCGCAGTGGGACGTCATAGTGAGAATCTCGAAGAAATGGTGATCTATCAAGACTGTAGTGATGAGAGCAAATGGTGGATAAGACCGGTAAGTCTATTCCTAGAAACGATCTCTATAGAAGATAAGGAAATTCCTAGATTTCGCTTTTTAAGAGAAGTAGAGCTATAGATTCCGATTGTGAAGGTCATCTTTATAGACAAGCTCAATACACTCTCTTTCGTCAGGAACGAGAGGATAGGTTAACGCTTCTCGTATGTTTACCCATTCGTAGCGAAGGTGTTCCTCAGAAATTTTAATCATGGGCTTTTCTGACAACTTATAGACAAACATATGGAAGACAAAATCGACATTTTCAAGATCTCTGATAAACACTGTGTTTGCAGTCTGAACTTTTGCTTTGTCTAAAACAATCCCCGTCTCTTCCAAAACTTCCCTTACTACGCAATCTAAAGGAGTCTCTCCAGCTTCCATTTTACCAGCAGGAAGAGCCCATTTCCCAGAATATTTTTTATCCGCTCCATATTGAAGTAAGAGAATAGTATTTTCAAACTGACAATAGCAGGCTGCTACCTCAACATGAGGGGTGAAGTCTTCTGGGACCTTTTCATACAATGCGCCGAAAAGGGAGCTTCCTTGAATAGATAGTAGCATACAGATCCCGCTGAGCATTTTTTTCATAGAAAAGACCTATTGTAGGGTAAATTTGCATACTAGTAAAAGGCTTACATTCCTAGCAACTGATTTGTGTTCCAAATGAGCTTCAGATGGCATGATGTTTTCTCTTTGACTTTTTGTATGGAAATTTGAGAAGAACTAGGTAAATAGTTGAAAAAAATGGTTTGAGCGCTGTCTTCTTATTTTTTTGGAACGAAATTGGAAATTTGTTTGATTTTAGAATCTTCTATTTGCCAAGCAAATCAAAATTCTCCAAAATAGAATGGCTTTTTTAGCAGAGCTAGCCTGAGAAAACACTGGTTAAACCTAATGTGCTTTAATTGTTTTTTATCTCTTTTATTTAAAAGACAATATTTTCTCTTTTTCAATAATTTAAATTTTGACATTTTTATATTAAATGTAATATAGAATGATTAAAACTAATCATCAAATTGCGGTGCTTCTTGAACGACGATAAAAAGACCATTAATTTCTGGTACTTTGGGGTTCTCTTCCTACTCTTAGCAGGGCTTCATGTGCTCCACGTACAGGTTATTCAAAATGTGAGCCTATTCTCACGCTTTTTCTTCCTTACCAATGCAGTCGTTCAATCTCTCATTGAAGTTTTACTTCTTGTAGTCATCGTGAAGTTTATGGAAGAAAAACTGCATAAGGGCATTAAAACGGTCTTTGTTGTGCTGACGTTTTTCCTTTTTCTTATCCACTGCGCCGATTTTGCTATGCAACGCATTATGGATATGTCGATCTGGTTTACGTTCAGCTGGCTGCTTGACGAAACGCTCCATAACTTTATAGAAATGCTCTACGCAAGTGATGTTCCAATGCATCTTTGGATGGGCCTTGGAGTTTTTGTTGTCGCCCTCCCCTTTATCGCGTATGGAATCTACCATTTCTCACATAGAATTTCCAAAAAAAGCCCCTTGTCCTTCCCCTACTCCACCTTATTCAATTGCATTTTCGCAATGTTTTTAGGAGTTTGCGTACTCAACTTTTGCAGTCTTCCTCATTTAGGAAAAGAAGATTATATGCTCCTGCGCCGAACTCTGCCTTGGAAGAGCTCTCTTTTT
>JABEVM010000121.1 GCA_013041585.1 Chlamydiota bacterium | reverse complement strand
TCCCAAAGATCCAAATGGCTGCCCTTATCTCTTCCTAGCTCCCATGGAAGGGCTCGGAGACCGCTGTTTTCGAAAAGCAATGGCCTCTCTTGGAGGCTTTGATGAAGCCGTAACGGAATTTATACGCGTGCCTCAAAACGCTCATGTAAAGAGTTTAGCAAGTGTCTATGAATCTACTGAGACGGCTCCGATCCCTCTTGCTGCGCAACTTATGGGCTCCAATCCGGAATTGATGGCGGCTATGGCAGAGGAAATTGAACGTAGGGGAGCTCCTAGAATCGATATAAATTGCGGTTGTCCTTCGAATACGGTAACGGGGAAAGGAGCCGGATCCAGCCTGCTAAAAGATCCAAATCTATTACATGATCTAGTAAAGGTTGTCGTAAAAGCCGTTTCTGTTCCGGTGACAGTAAAAATGCGATCTGGATATGAAGATACATCTCTTTTCAAAGAAAATGTAAAAGCTGCGGAGGAAAGTGGGATTTCTTTTCTTACTGTTCATCCCAGGACGAAAGTCGATGGATATGGCCCTCCTGCAAAATGGGAGCTCATTGCAGAGGCAAAATCTACTGTAAAAATTCCTGTTGTAGGCAATGGGGATATTTTAAACGTGGAAGATGCCCTGCGAATGCTTGCGGTAACAGGATGCGACGCTCTGATGATTGGAAGAGGAGCTGTGATCAATCCATTCCTTTTTTCTCAGATCAGGTCTCATTTTTCTAAGAAGGTTTATGTGGCAAAGTGGCAAGACCTTTTCGATTATCTACAAACCTTTGTTGCAAGTATTCCACCTGATATGCCAGAGAGGAACAAAATCAGTAAGCTCAAACAGCTTTTTGGGTTCCTCTTTAAAGGAAATGACACATTACTAGGTTTAAGAGGGGCTATGCTCACCTCTGGCTACAAAGATATGAATTCTTTTCTGCAATTTTCACTCTCTCTTCTTCAAGAAGGGTGGCGCTAAAACCCTTCTTTGATTGTTTTTGCCAAATTTACGTTTTTGTGAGATCGTAAGATTCGGTAAAATTTCAAAAAATGGTTTTTTATGGCCTTAGCTCCCATTGCGCTTCCTCCCCAAGAAATTCACCAATGTATCTATGAAAGTAAAAAAGTAGAGCTGAAAAGCACTTTACTTGCCTGTTACGGAGTAAATCAGGAGATTGCAGACCTCATTGTTTCTAAGCTCACCCCATTTTTAGAAGATAGGAAAAATTACGTCTTTTTAGATGAGTTTATGATGAAATCTAAACAGCTTGGTATTCTTGCTGCCATTCCAGCTAAAATGTCCTTTGAAATCGAAGAAGGACTACAAAAATATCCTTCCTTTCATACGGTTTTGTTTGAAAGCGATCATGTTCGTATTCTTTTTGCCGAAACAAAAAGCGGTGTGAGAGAGCCCCTTCAAATTCATCCATGGAAAAGCCTTATGATTATTACCAAAGCTTCCCAGTTTGAAAGCCAAAATCCAGATGGTTCTACCTTTACAGATGACTGGCCTACAGGTTTTTATTTTTTAGATCCGATGATGAGCCCATCTGCTTGCAAAAATATAGGATCCTCGGACTTTCAAGGTCTTATATTTGAAATCAAACAGTAGAACTTTGAGGAATCTTACGTGTTATTTTGCTCGATAAAGAACATTGAAGATTTTGGAAAGGCAAGCGCCTTAGCTTTTGGAGTAGAGCTGAGACTTGATCTTTTTGAGACAATTGATTTAGGCAAGATCAAAGCTCTTTTGCAAAACAGGCAAGAGCCAGTGCTATTCACGGTAAGGAAATCTTCTCAAGGAGGAGGTTTTCTCGGAAGTGAATCAGAAAGGGAAAAAACAATAGAAAAGCTCTTTGCTCTTGAGCCAGATTTTTTCGATCTCGAATATGATATGGATCAAACTTGTATCCAAAAGATGTCCTCTTCTCATAAAAACGTAAAGATCATCTGTTCTTATCATAATTTTGAAAAAACCCCGCACAATCTACCTGAAATTCTTGCAAGCATGCAAAAGCCCTTTTTTTATGGATATAAATTTTCTTGTCTGGCGAATTCCTCTTTAGATGGAATGAGGATGTTATTGTTTATAAGAAAATGCACTTCTGAGGGAAAGAGAGTTTCTGGAATGTGCATGGGGGAGAAAGGACAGTTTACAAGAGTGCTTGGTAAAGTTTATGGGAGTTTTATGACATATGCATCAATGGATGCTAAATCTTCTTTAGCTCCTGGTCAATTGCCAGCTCATGAGATGTTTGAAGTGTACCAATATAAAAATATAACTGCATCGACTTGTATCTACGGGCTTATCGGTGGATCAACTGCTGCAAGCTTAAGTCATTTTATCCATAACCGAGTGATGAAAGCATTTGACTTACATTCCATCTATGTGAAGATCGATCTTGTCCCGGAAGAACTAGGAGAGTTTTTCTCTCTAGCAAAAGATCTGGGGGTTCGTGGACTTAGTGTGACGATGCCTTTAAAAGAAAGTGTCATTTCATTTCTGGATGAAATTGACATGGAAGCTAAAAAGATCGGAGCTGTGAATACCATTTCATTCCAAAATGGGAAAAGTAAAGGTTTTAATACAGATGGAAAAGGCGCCCTTGACGCCATTGAAGAACATGGGCTTATACGAGGAAAGAAAGTGGTTATACTTGGAGCTGGTGGAGCTGCAAAAGCCATTGCTTATGTAGCTTTGCAAAGAGGAGCAAGTGTAACAATCTTGAATCGCAGCGTAGGCAAAGCTCTGACTTTAGCTTCCCAATTTGGACAAAGAGGAGGAGGGCTAGAGCAAATAGAGGAAGAATATAAACTTAAGTATGACGTACTTGTAAACTGTACTCCCAATCCTTTACCGATATCTCCAGAGTATATTCTTTCTAGCGCTGTAATCATGGAAACGAAGAATGTTCCTAAAGAGACTGAGCTTCTAATAGACGCCAAGAAAAAAGGAGCCAAAGTTGTCTATGGGTATGAAATGCTGAGTAGACAAGCTGTTTTGCAGGAAGAAATTTGGTTTAAAGAAAAAATTGTAAAATCAGAAATTTCTGAGCTGATTTTCTCTGAAGTACTCTCCCATCTGTAAAAAGATATTGCATGGAACATCTAATCCCTTTACAATATCTCCACTATGAAAAATACGCGATCTTCATTTCCTTTCTATTCTAAACTAAGGTTATCCGAGCCACACCTCGGCGCGTCTACATTTGTCCTCGTCTCTATTATTTCCCTGATTGTGCCTTAAGCAGGCACATACATTTTTTTTCTTACTCACTTATATTTTATTTAACTCACAAAAAATGTTTACCAAACAAAGGGAATCTTTATGTCACAATCAGTTCAAAATAGGCCACAAGGCATGACGCCTTCTGGTTACAGTGAAGTTTTCACAAAACTTTTCATAGGCGGCGCTGCAGCAACTGCCGGTTTAGTTCCTGCTTTGCCCCTTCTTAATGTAAAAAATGCGTTGCAACAAGCTCCAAAGCAAATGGGTCAGGTAGTAAAAGGCCCGAACCTCAAAGAGATGGCTCGCGTCTTTGCACACTTTGCAAAAAATCCTGTAAGGTTATTTGCTGGGATAGGGCCTATGACAGTGAGCGCTTTTCCTACAAACGCTGTTGCGTATTTTGTGGACGCTGCTGCGAAAAAGTATTTATCAGGTGAAGAGGCAAGGGAACTCTCGAAAGCGGAAAAAGTAGCTTGCGCTGCATTTGGCGGCGGCGTATCTGGTCTTGTTGCAGGGCCTGCTGAGCTGCTTTTTGTTCGTATGGGGAATAATAAACTTGGATCTGTAGCTACCGCTACAGAAGTGTTTGCAACCTACGGAGCTAAGGGGTTTTTTAGAGGAGTATTTCCCACAATATTTCGAGAAAAGGGCTTTGCCGTAGCTTATTTAGGATTTGGATCAGACTATCCTGTTTTAGCTACCTTTATCGGGGCTTTAGTAACTCAGCCTGCAGACACTTGGAAAACAAGAGTACAAGGTGATTTTAGTCTGCGTGTTACTTTACTTGAGTTTGTAAAGTCGCAGCCTATGAAAGGTTTTTTTCCTAGATTAGGTGCGTATGGAGCTTTTATGGCTACAGCGCCTCAGGTTAAGAAGTACTTGGAAGAGACTTTTAAATAAGGAATAGGGCCCCGTCATTGTATGGCGGGGTCTTTCTTTTTGGGTATTTGTGGGTATAAATATGGGTATTTAGCGAAGACCTTCTAAAAAGATTTTGCAAGCATGCTAGCTGCTCTATCACCTGAATGGACCGCGGCTTCCATGGTCCCATGGTATTCTATGCCGGTATGTTCTCCAGCAAAAAAGATCTTATTCCCAATTGGGCGGAAGACTTTTTTTACAGTTTCTCCCAAAACTTCTTCGATTAGGGTAAAAGGTTCATGTTGATCAATGCCAAAATTAGAATAGGCTCCTTTTGAATAGGGCTCTAAAGACCAGTTTGCGGAAGTCGGCTTTCCTCTCATTTCTAAGCCTGGATATAAAACTGTAATGACCTTAAAGCTGTCTGCTATCTTTTTTTCAAGCTCTTGCGAATTTTCAGGATTGAAATGACCCGCATCTCCACCAAAATACCATGTCATCCAGGTATTATCTTCATTAAACCAAGTTACAAAATCAGGTCCTGAAGAGAAATTAGGGATTTCTTTACTATGTACTTTAACAGGCACCAAAATTTTGGTCACAGATCCGTATTGCAGGGTTTGTATTGCGTGAAGTTGGTCTTTAGGAAATAACCCATCTTGAATTTCTATGTCTCTTAGTGTTGAGCAGGGAATAGCTAGTATGACTTTATCAAATGATCTTTTCATTCCATCTGCAAATTCCAGTTCGATTTGACCTGCTCTACTTAGGGAGATTTTCTTTAGGGGAGAGTGATAGGAAATAGGCGTTTTTATTTTCTTACAAAGAGCCTCTATAAGTTTAGATCCTCCGTCTTTTATGTAGCTAAGATCTACAAAGGTATCTAACCCTTTGATTTTATCCTGATAGTCTTCATAGGCCCATGTATAAAACTTCCAAAATAAATCCAGACAATACACACCTAGATGTTCTGCAGGCGATCCTTCGTAGTTTGTCATTCGAAGCACAAAGAGTTGTAATAAATCTTCATGTCCTGCAAAGAACCACCGCAATACTTCTAAAATGTTTTTCGATTTTTTAGATTTAGCAACAAGAGAGAGGTAGTTTTCTTCTGAGGGGAGAGGAGCGTTTTCATAAAGTGTAAAAGTAGGGAGGGCTTTTCCTTCTTTATAATAAAGCCGAGTTACAAGAAGGCTTTTTGTGGCTACATCTACTGCAAGCTCTTTGAGTAATGATCTGAGAGATAGAGCGTCGCCTCCATCATCTAAAAACTTGCCGCCCAGCTCTTCATACGAGCTGCCTTCATAATGTGTAAGGACTCTCCCGCCGGGGCGGTCTCTTGCTTCAAAAATTACCGGGCTAATACCCTTTTGCTCTAAACGGTACGCAGCAGTAAGTCCTGCTAAACCAGCTCCAATCACGGCAACACTTGGGGGTTTTTTGAAACTCATTTATGTAAGCCTTATATAGATTAACGATGATGTCCGCCACCACCTCCGCCGCCGCCATGGTGTCCTTCTCCTCCACCGTGGTGTTCTCCGCCGCCATGATGCTCACCATGTCCATCATGATGTCCGTCTCGGTAGCCGTCATGATAATATCCATCGTTATAATACCCATCATGATAATAGCCATGGTCACCGCCAGAACAAGAAGCCAGTAGGAGAAGTCCTACTAAGAGATATGCTTTTTTCATAGAAATCCTTCTTTTTTTCTATCTGCTTACTTTTATAGATTTTCACACTTGCGCAAAAAAGTCAGCAAAGTCTTGTGATTTTAAAGCAGAAATTTTATGAAAGAAGGAGAACTTTAAAAAATAGTCTTAAAAATGAACAAGCACAAGATTTTAGGGTTTTTTCCACTTGCTATGATGAATGTGGTGATTGTAGCAAGCCTGCAAATGATGATGCCTTGCGCAGTTTACGGATCCTCTCTGCTTTTTTTTTATTTAGTTGCAGCCCTTACTTTTTTTCTTCCGAGTTTACTTATTATTACAGAGCTTGTGACTTCCGC
>JABEVM010000002.1 GCA_013041585.1 Chlamydiota bacterium | reverse complement strand
ATTCTAAAGTTATAACGTTGAATTTTGGAGATGATCCAACGTCTTTTGATCCACGTAGAGTACGCGATTTAGCATCCATCACTCTTATGAAAACCCTCTACGAAGGATTAACACGAATCACTCCTGATCAAAAAGTTGAGCTTGGAGCGGCGGAAAAGTATGAAATTTCAGAAGATTTAAAAACATATACTTTTCACTTACGTCCTTCAAAATGGACAGATGGTCAAGAATTGACAGCCGAGAATTTTGAGAAAGCGTGGAAAAAGGCACTTGATCCTTCTTTTCCTTGTGATAATGCATTTCAATTGTATGTGATTCAGAATGCAAAAGAAGCGAAAGAAGGAAAAGTTTCTACAGATGAAATCGGTGTAAAAGCAATTGATAAATACACACTTCGTGTGGATTTAAAAAATCCAACTCCCTACTTTTTGCAGATGATCACACATCCTGTGTTTTTCCCTTTGCCCTCGTCTAATCTTACTTCTATTAATCCACAAGAAAACGTAGGGGCTTTAGTTACAAATGGCCCATTTACTTTAGAAAAATGGATTTCAAAGGATTGCTTGCAAGTTGTAAAAAGCCCTACCTATTGGGATAACAAAGAAGTCAAACTTGATGCCATTAAATTTGTTATGGTGCTTCCGGAAACAGAATTAATGATGTACGAAAAAGGAGAGGTGGATTGGACAGGGTCTCCTCTTTCTACTATCTCCTTAGACGCGATGAAAGATTTGGAAAAAAGATATCCTCTTCATAGAAAAGACTTTCTATCGACGTATTTTCTACGTGTTAACGTAGCCAAATTTCCATTAGATCAAGTTAAGCTTAGAAAAGCGCTAAACTTAGCAATTCAAAGAGAGGAAATAGTAAAACATGTTCTTCAAGGTGGACAAACCACCGCAACAAGCTTAGTTCCTGCCATTATGGGACTTCCTAAATCAGATTATTTTCAAGACGGAGATATTGAAACAGCGCAAACTCTCTTTTCCGAAGTTTGCGATGAGCTTGGTGTAGATGCAGAGTCATTTCCAGAGATCTCTCTTACATATGTCGGCGTGGGACGAAGCAGACTGATTTCTCAAGCCCTTCAACAACAGTGGGAACAAGCTTTTGGAATTCGAGTTAAACTAGAGGCATTAGAAAATAAAATATATTTTTCTAAATTGTCTAAAAAGGATTACGAACTCATTTGCTGTGATTGGGTTGCAGATTTTGATGATGCTATCAATTTCTTAGAAGTGTTTAAGTATAAAACAAGCGATAGTAATAATACCAATTGGGGAAACAGTGAATATACAAGGCTCTTAGATGAGTCGGCTAAAATTGTAGATGAGCAGAAAAGAAAAGAGATTCTTGCGCAAAGCGAAGCAATTTTGATGGATGAGCTCCCTATTATGCCTATTTTCTATGCTTCTATGGGTTATTTAAAAAATGAAAGTATTATTAACGTTGTCTTATCTTCCTTGGGATCGTTAGATTTTAAGTGGGCCGATTTACAAGAAGAAAAAGAAACTTCAATTGTAAAAAATGTAGAATCAAGTAATCTGTAAATAAAACTAAAGTTAACAAGATATGAAGCGTTTCCTATTATTTTTAAGCTTATTTGTGTCGACTCTCCATGCTGGGAGTCTGACATTAATCAATGATACCAAGTATGAGATGGAAGTAGTGATTGAAGGGAATGATGGATCCGTCTTTCCTGTAATTACGATTCCAGGAGGACAAACAGAAAGGTGGGATGATAATAGTTTCGGGCACTCTAGATTTTTAAACAAAGAGGGCCAAGAGAATCGAAATAAAAATCTCACTGTTACACCCTATACTGTTATATGGAGACTTGCTAAGGATCAAGAGTTTTATTCTAGATGCTTTGCTGTTCGCACAGGGGCAACGGTCACGGCAAATCTTTGTAAACAAAACACAGAAAAATAAGGAAACTTATGAAATATTGCCTCTTCATTGCACTTTTTTTTGTTCAAAATGCCCTATTTGCTGGAAGCATCAAGCTAGTCAACAACTCCCTCTATGATTTGAAAGCGGTTATATCAGGTAATGATAATACTTCCTTAGGGGAAGTGATAGTAGGCAAGAACAGTTTTGTGTATTGGAGCGATATTCCTGATGAAGAGGGATATTTAGGCGGACCTGAAAACATCAATAAAAATCACCCCTACTCCTATACTCCTTATCGTGTTTTATGGCTCTGTATGAATGGTTCAGAATTTGCATTATGTGAAGTTGTACACACAGGAAGTACAGTAACTGCAAAGGAATGCCCGGGGGTACAAATTTGTAAGCCTCCTCTAGAAGAATGATAAATACTCATCTAGTTCTCTTCACTACTTCTGAGGTCTTTCTCCACTTTTTGTAAATTACTTCCTTAAATTACAAACACTATTGAGAAGTAATTTTCACATATTTTAGATCTATCACAACATGTTTAATTCTTCTTTGTGTTTCCCCTGGAGAAGAAAAAGCGTACGAAACATGGATCATTCCTTCAGAATCTAAAATCGCTGAAGGAAACTCTCCTGAAGTCTTTTCTACAGTAAAGGGTGCAGACCAAGAGGCGCAGTCATCAAAAGATACTGCAAAACTAAGAGGAAAGCGTTCTGTATGAGAGTGGTTGTAAAAAAGAGCCGCTCTTCCATTACCTAGATTGACAACATCGACTCCGGAATCTGGATTAGGAAGAGGGGTTGGAGAAAGAGTAGACCAGCTGTTTCCAAAATCATCTGAAGAGGCTGTCCAAACATATCCTGTTTGGCCAATTTTATGTGCTCTATCTCGGCAGAACATTTTTATTTGGTTGGAAGAAGTCATGTATAAAGTAGGTTCGATGACTCCAAAGCTTCGATTTGGGATTTGTAAAGGCCCGATTTTTTTCCAGGTGTGGGCTGCGTCATCATAGATTTCAATCCAGCAAGCTGTTGCTTTATGTTGAGCATCTGGTTCTCCTGCTTCACTAGAAGAGGGACAGAGCAAAGTATTCCCAAGCACAAGAGGTTTTGTTTTCGTAGGACCAATAATGCCGGCAGGAAGAAGCTCTTCTTTAGACCAGGTAGAACCCCCATCATAGGATCGTTTAATAAAACTCACAAGACTGCGTGGATTGGGTCCCATACGGTAAAATAGAAGAAGCTCACTCGAAGAAAGCTTGCATAAGACTGGAGACCAACACACAGTGTTGGGAGAGGAAACAATTTCTTTCGCTTCAGTCCAGGCTCCATTTTGAAAAAGAGAAGCCCAGATGCCAATGTTGTCTTTACTATCCACATTACAATGACCTTCGGTAAACCCTCCTTTCCAAACAGCGCAAAGTGATCCAGGGAAGGTTTCAATGATATTTGAGCTATGACAATCAAAGTGTTCTACCGCAGGAGAAATAAATTCTTCTTTTACAATCCACGGCCTATCTGCAAAACAAAGAGAAGAAATCCAAACGAAAGAAAGAAAAACCAAATGCTTATATTTATTCATTGTTTAAACCTCTTTAATAAAATTCACTCACGGGAATGCCTTTATCGTACATAATTTTTTTGATAAAGTGTCCGTCATGATTATAAATCATTGCAACCCCTTTTCCATTTTCAATTGTAGAAGCAGGATTTTTGCTTCCCTTCTCAAAGTAGCTAGCTTTTATCAGCTTATCCTGTTCGTATGTTTCTAGGAACATTACGCTGCTGTCAGCAAACCATGCCACACTGAGTCCATGTTTTTTGTTATGATTGAGCCGTTTTTGACTTTCCATAACACCATTTTCATACCAAGTCTTCACTTCTTGAATCGCATCCTCATGCCAAAAAAGAAAGAGTTTAGGTTTTTCTTTTTCTTTAGACGGATAGTAATGCCATTCTTCGCCATTTTTTTGCCCGTCTCTGACGGTATAAAAATGGGAAAGAGATCCATTTTTATGAAAAATTTCTACACGGCCTTCAGCAGCGCCTTTCTTATGCTGGATGGTTGAATAGAGCTTTTCTTCTTCAAAAACATATTGTTTTCCATCTCCCTCTTCGATTTTTCCTAGGAGATTTCCTTGAGGATCAAAGTAAGAGGCTTCGTTTAGAAGATCGTTTTGGTATGCTTCAATATAACGAGGTTTAGAATCTTTCCAATACCCAAGAGCAGATCCGTGTTTTTTTCCATTTTGATATTCAATGCTTTCCAAAAGAGAACCGTCTTCATGTAAGATTGTGAGAACCCCATGGATTTCATTATCTTTATAAGGGATTGTTTTCCAAATTTTTCCGCTAGGATAGTAGTAATAGGAAGTATTTTGAAGAGATCCTTTCTCGTACTGGATTTCAGCGGATATTTTTCCGAGTTCATCATACACTTCATTCTTCCCTTCGAAGAGCCAAGAAAGCTGCGCTTTTTCACTCACATCTCCCATCCCTTCTATTACATGCGCTTGAATTTTCAAAACACCTGTAGGAAAATATTCTCGAAAAATTCCGTTGGCTCTACCGTCGATGATTTCCAAATATTGCCAAAGATATCCATTGGAGTGATAACTTGTAATCGTTGATTTGCTTTTTTTTTGTTCATCTTTTCCGAATATTCTCAGGACCTTTTCATAAGGTTGGGGCTGAGAAAAATCTACTTTTTGATAGTTTTCTAAGCGATCTTTTGAACTAATTGTTTCAGAAAAGCCGTTTCTATCAAGTAATTGCATGCTGACAATGGGTTCATCATTCGAAGAATGAGAAGTTTTCGAGCAGGCTTGAAAAGCTAGGCAAGAAATTGCAAAAAATAGGCTAGGAATGAGGCTTTTTTTGCCTTTTAATAAGGCGGAGGGCAAGCTCATAAGTTTCTTCTTCATTTCCATGATTTTTCCTTGTTAACTGAAAATCTTGTATTATTATTTGAGGCGGCTTTTCTACAATTGCAAGGGAGGGAGTTTTGATCCCGTCTATGATGCTGAGCAATTGCAAAAGACCATTTCTTCTAACTTCGATAGGTTTATCTAGTTTTACTTCTACTTCTTCGATTTTTCCAAAGCTGCGAATCTCTTCTTCTTGGAGGCTGCAAGATCGATTTGTTGAATAGACAAGCTCTTCGTCTAAGCAAAGGTTTTCTAAATTTTTTTCTAGAAATTGAGGGTGAGCAGTTTTGATTTGTTCGTAAAAGAGATTTTCTTTGTCTTGAGACTTTTGCCATAAAGTATGTTTCGCCTGAAGCACATCCAATCTTATCTTCAATTCATCTACTTTTTTCATATCTTCATAAAGGGAAGCAGAAAGCCAGAAAATAGCAAGGCCCCCTATGGACAGATAAAAGAATAGGGAGTCGAAGAGAAAAGAATATTTTTGGAGAAGATCTTGAAATTGTTGTTTCATCTGTTACTTCCTTTTGGGGAGTAGAAAAAAAGAAACGGTATATTGGTCCTTTGATTGGTTCCAAACAATTTCCTTTTTCGTATCTACATATTCTTTATCGGAAAGAAGAGCCTCATGAAATGCTTTTGCATGCCTGGATGAGGCTGCTGAAAATTGCAATTCAACTTTTCCGATATAAGGTTCGGGTTTTTTTCCCAATTTCGGATAACTGGTCAAAAAATAACGAAATTTATCTATTTTAATAGCATCTGAAGGTTTCGCATTCAAATTTTTGTGAGTGCTAAGCCAAAGCAGAACTTCGCTTACCTGCGGAGTTGATGGAAATAGGGGAAGAGAAGATTTAGTTGTACTTAGCTCACGTTCTTTGCTTTCAATCTCTTGAAGTTGTTTATCGATGCTCTCATAAGGAATCTTCTGTGATTTGGAAACAAGTAGATTTTCGTGGCTTTGTAAAAGCGCCCCGACCCTATTTTTTATAATCATTTTTCCTGCAAAATTTGCAGACAAGCAAAAAAGAATAATTCCTAAAATATAGCAAAGAAGAAGTTGCTTTTTTCTTTTTATTTGCTTTTGGGGGACAAATGCTTTTTGACGAAATTGTAGAGTTTTTCTGTCTTGGGAAAGTGTGTCCAAGGCAGTTCCAATCGCAATAGCATAGGAATGTAAATCCGAAGAAGAAAACACCTCTTTAGAGGAGTCGATCAGAAGGAAGGTTAGGTTTGGACAGCTTTTTTTATAAATAAGGTCCAAACAGGTCGTAGTGGAAAAAGCCCCTGTAATTAAAATTTTCTTCGGCGCATTTTCTCCCTGCTTTTGCTCGCAAAACAGATGGATCCGCAAAAGTTGTCTTTGTAAGTTTGCAAAAGATTTGGCCGTTTCCGAGAAAAGAGGGTTTTCTAAGAAGTGAAGGTCTTTTTTTTCATGGAGGAGGAGTTCGAGCTCCTCAATACTTTTTTCTGGAAAATCATCCTTTAGGGCTGAAAAAACGTGAGAGATCCCAAAGTCTAAGCTATGGCTAATTTCGATATTTCCTTCAGCAATCGAGACCCAGCAGCTTTTTTCGTATCCTAAATGAAATACAAATAAGCTCTCTTCGATAGGAAAGAAAAATTTTGAAAAACGATAGAGGGCTTGGGGCTCGCAAGAGACAAACTCGGGTTCAATAGAGAACTCGTCCAATTCAAGAAGATGTTTTTGTAAATTTTGTGATCTGGTTGAAAAAAAGGAGAGAATAGCCCCTTCTTTTTTCTTCTTCTTATCTATAAATGGCAGCGCTATAGCTTCTGAAAAAGGATAGGGATGGTTTTCTTCGAATTGAAAAGGGATAATCTTTTTTATAGAAGGAAGGCTGGTCAGTTTTACTGATACTTTACGGAATAGTATTTCTTCAGCTCTTAGGGCCGAGGAGATACTAAAATTTTTTTTCGCAATTAGGGAAGAGAGAATGTAAAGCGGCTTTACATATTCTTCATTGTCTTTGATGACAAAAGAGCGCAAAAGCTTTATACTTGTGTTTTTCTTCTCTTGCTCAAGTAACGCAACTTGTAAAATGTGATCTTCTTTATGAAGTCCTAAAAAATGCATAGGGTTACTTTTTAAGAAAAAGGAATAACAAGAATATCATGGGAGGGATTTTCTCGTGACAAGGAATTTGAATTTTACAGGCTAAAATGATTGTTTATACTATAGAGCTTCTTTTTACTTCTTATACGGTCTTGATTATCATTCGTTTAGTGGGGTCTTGGTTCCCTAATTTTGCCCATACCCGTTTCATGCGATTTATCGCTCATTACACTGATCCTTACCTAAATATTTTCCGTAGGCTGATCCCTCCAATAGGAGGAGCTCTGGATCTAAGCCCAATTTTGGCTTTTATTGTCTTGCAAGTTGCGGAAAGACTTATTCTTACTTTGCTCATATAATGTTAAAACAACCCTTCTCCCTAGGATCCCTTCTTCTTCCGTCGAATGTATTTTGCGCACCGACAGCCGGCTGCTCCGATTATGCTTTTCGTAAAATGGTTCTGCAGTATAAGCCCGGCCTTATGTACTGTGAAATGGTAAAAATGGATGCCCTCATCCGCCATGATCCCCATACCTACCGATTGCTCGATTATTCAAAAGATATGCATCCCATTGGAGGGCAAATTTGTGGCAGTAAGCCTTCTATTGCAGGGAAATGCGCTGCAATTATCGAAGATTTGGGATTTGATGTTGTCGATCTCAATTGTGGCTGTCCAGTTGATAAAGTCACAAAAGATGGAAGCGGATCAGCTATGCTTAAAACGCCAGAGCTAATCGGGGACATTATTTCCAATATGGTGGCAGCTGTAAAAATCCCTGTTACAGTAAAAATTCGAGCGGGTTGGGACAGCGAGCACATCAATGCACCTGAAATTGTAAAAATAGCAGAAAAAGCAGGGGCAAAAGCAATATGTGTTCATGGAAGAACAAGAGCTCAAGGGTACAAAGGGCCTGCAAATTGGGACTATATTAAAGCTGCTAAAGAAGCCGCAAATACGATCCTTGTTATAGGCAACGGAGATGTTGTAGATGGGGAAAGCGCTCAAAAAATGTTTGAGCACACAGGATGCGATGCCATCCTTACGGCCCGCGCTACTTTTGGAAAACCTTGGCTTTTTGAGGAAATTTATCAAAGCTTATTAGGTCTTCAAGAGAAAGTGTATGGAGCGCAGGAATACCGCGCCGTCCTTTTACAGCACTTGGAATATATTACATCTTACCAATGCGAAAAAAGAGCTCTTTTAGATTTACGCCGCATTGGATGTTGGTATTTGAAAAATAGTCGCGGCGCAAAAGAGCTGAGAGAAATGCTAACCAAATCAAAAAATCTTCAGGAAATTCGTGGGATTATTGAGGGGTATTCTTGGGATAGAATTGATTTTTCTGCGGCGCCCATCCAAGAAGAATTGGAATGTTCAACATGCTAGAGATGAATGTGATTGTGTCTGGAAATGTGCAAGGCGTAGGGTTTAGAAGAGCTGTGAAATCGCAGGCAGAAAGTGTGGGAGTTGTAGGTTTTGTACGAAATTTAGAAAATGGCTCTGTAGAAATCTGCGCTCAAGGTCAAAAAGAACATTTAGACCAGCTTCTAGAGTTAATAAAAAAGCATTTCTCTGCTAAATACCTTCAAGATATGAAAATAACTTTTTGCGCGCCTCAAATACAATTTAAAGATTTTCGTATCGAACGTTAGTTTTTATTCTTTTTATTCAGCCTTTTTTCAAAGATAATTCTAAGTCTTTCCATATCTTTTTGGGGCTCTTCGGAGGGTTTTTCACGCATTTCTTTTTTTGCTTTTTTCCGCATTTTTCCTGATAGGTATTCTAGAAACTCTTCAATAGTCTGCGTTGACGCTTGCAACCCTTGACTTTGTCTTGCAAGCCCCGAGTCAGAAGTGACGACAACAAAGTTTTGAGGGTGAAAACTTGTTTCCAACTCTTCAATGATATAAGAGTCGGCAGTTTGTTTTTTGGCTGTGTAAACGATTTCTAATTGATTAATGTGTCTTTTGATAACTTCTGCGCTGCTTTGCTTATTTCCATCGAAAACGATAGTAATTTGCAAAGGGATAGAAATGAGATATTCTTGAAAGATCTCTATGATTTTCTCTCTTTTGACTTGAAGAGAAGCTCCTTTTAACTCTGGTAGCTGGAAAAGAAGGTTATAGCCATCAATGAGGTAATGCACGGGTTACTTACAAACAGATTCTAAAGATAGAAGAATCTTATCTAAGGCTTTTCTACGATGTGAAATTCGATTTTTTGTATCTTCTTCTAGTTCGGCAAAACTCTTGTTGTAATCGTATTTTAAGAATAAAGGATCGTACCCAAACCCTTTATTTCCCCTTTCCTTAGAAAGGATTACTCCTTCGCAAAGTCCTCGGACGCATTTTTGCACTCCTTCTGGTGAGGCTAGCGCAATCCAGCATTCGAAATAGGCTTGACGTTCATTTTCTGGAACATTTTGCATTTCATGAAGAAGTTTCTTTCTATTTTCAGCATCTGTTGCACCTTCACCTGCATATCTTGCAGAAAAAATTCCGGGGGCTCCTTGGAGGGCAGAAACAACAAGCCCTGAGTCATCAGCAATCACCCAGGTCTGCAGCGCTTTTGCTGCGTGAGTTGCTTTGAGAACAGCGTTTTCTTCTAATGTTTTTCCCGTTTCAGGGGGAAGGTGATAATCAGGAAAATCGAGAAGAGAGAGAATATCGAATTTTGAGAGATCTTTAAGCATAGCTCGAAATTCTCTAATTTTATGGACATTGTGACTTGCGATAACAAGTTGCATGTTATTTTCTCTCTAAATAATTGCCAATTTTTTTAATCGTGTATTCTTCACCTTGGAATTGAAACTTATCATCAACTTTCAATCCTTTCATGGCTAGAGCAAGTTTTGATTGGAAAGATAAAATTCCTTCATCTGGATTGGCTTCCCAAGGACCAAGAAGAGTATAGGTGATTTTCTGCCCTTTCTTTGTATCACACTCCACAATAGTTCCGATACCAACTTCATCTGTGGATATATCATCTTTTGTGATGATACGGGCATGATTCATTTGATCAGATAAGAATTTGAGCTCTCCTTGCAAACGATCTCTCTTCTCTAATGCGAATTTAAACTCAGAATTTTCTCGCAAATCCCCATGAGATCTTGCAACTTCAATTTCTTTCGCATTTTCCACTGTTTCCACAGTTGCGATTTCATGAATGCGGCTTTGAACTTTTTTGTAGCCTTCGTTTGTGCACCAAAGGACTTCCTTTTCATCGCTTTCTTTTTTATCTGATTTGCTTAAGGATGGGAAAACAACTTCTGCGAGAGAATTGAAAATTTTAAGATCATGATTTGTCAAACAATGGCATTTCGTAGAAAGAAGAAGGAACTCTTTGACATCGGCTACGCTTGCATTTTGCATTACTTTTCTTACATTCAAATATCGTTCTGCAGTCAAAAGATTATACATCTTTTTTACGAGCTCTTTGTGCTCTGGATTGCTTTCAATTTGATGTAGTAGCACGAGGAAGGCTTCAAAAATACGGCATTTCCCTTTATCATCAGAAAGAGGTAGGGATTGGTTTGCCATAATTTTTTGGAAATACCACACGAGCATTTCTGGTGCTTTTGAAGGTTTTTTCAAAAGTTCTTCTATATTTTTTTCAATAGCCTGTTGCGCATTCGAAGCTAAGAGCTCGGTAAGAAGGTAATCTCGAAGAGTGTTTTGATCGATAGTAAATAAAAGATGAAGGAAAATTTCTTGCCAATCAGCGCGAACTTTTCGGATTTCTACACAAGCCTTTTTCTTGAAAGACAGAATTGAAATTTCGTTCATGATCGAGTCGATCGACTTAAAATTTTTAATCAGTTCCAAGCTTTGCGGATTTTTTGTT
>JABEVM010000120.1 GCA_013041585.1 Chlamydiota bacterium | reverse complement strand
TAATTTTTTTTTTATTTATATAAACTGCTACACGTCCGCTTTAGAAAAAATCCTCAAATCTTCCATGGCGTTACCAATTTCTTGCTTAGTAGCTTCTTTTGGCTCTACAAGAGGGAGGCGAAAGATAGGTTCAATTTTATCCAGTAAAGAGACTGCATATTTCACACACTGAGGATTGTTTTCTAAAACAAGAGATTTACAAAGCCTGTAGTATTTTTTCGAATACTCTAGAGCTTTGGAATACTCTTCTTGTAAACAAGCATCTAAAAAAAGCTTCCATTCTTTAGGAATGACATTGGCGACAATAGAAATCACTCCTTTGGCTCCGATGCTAATAAGGGGAAGGGTTAAATGATCATCTCCCGACAAAATAGTGACCGAAGAATATTTTTGAACCTCTAACACATAAGAAATATCGCCCGAAGTTTCTTTAAGGGCTACTACATTTGGAATCGCACAAAGCTGCGCCATATTCACAGGAGAAATAGTAAGACCCGTTCTACCGGGATGATGATAGATAATGATAGGAAGTCCTACTTTCGCAACTTCTGTAAAATGCGCAAAACACCCTTCAAAACTAGGCTTGTTGCAATAAGGAACAATAACTAAAGCCCCATCGGCTCCTAATTCTTTTGCTCTTTTCGTTCTCTCAATCGTGGTTCTTGTACAATTAAATCCAGTCCCGACAATCACAGGAATTTGTTTTTTCACTTCTTTGACAACGACTTCAATTGCTACGTCTTGTTCTTCATCCGAAAGCGTAGAAATCTCCCCGGTTGTAGCCAAACACACTATAGCATCGGATCCTTCTTCAATGTGCCAGGAAACAAGCTCTCTGAGTGCAATTACATCTAACTCACCCTCTTTTGTAAAAGGGGTCACTAATGAAACAATAGATCCTTGTAACATCGCTTATCTCCTATCTTATAGCTTCTTGAATCTTCTTCCTGTTTACGTGCAGGATCATAAAACAAATCACCGACATGGCAGCTCCAATGCAAAGAGGCAAAAATGGAAATGATGCGGCAACAAGACCTCCTCCAATTCCAGTAAGAATTTCTGCAGATACTTGAACTGCCTGCAAACTTCCCATTGCTTCTCCTTGTGAATCACCGTGGGCCATATCTGACACTAATACAGACCCATTTGTCATAGAAATTGCTAAGCAAAATCCGACGATGGGAACACTCCAGTATATGGAACCAGAATAGCTTGGAAAAATAAAAATAATAAATGAAATTCCTAAGAATAAACTAAAAATTCCTGTTAATGATCTCGCAGAAAAACGTTTTGAGAGTGGATTTACAAAAATTAGCAAAGAAATCGCAAAAGCGATCGAGTTATACACCATTGCATACGCAAGTTCCGAAATGGAAAAATCAAAAGTTCTTTCTAAATACACTGGCATAAAACGAAAAAAGGAAAAAAATCCCAAAGCTAGAAAAAAATTAGCGAGGTATACGATACGTAGACGAGGAGAGCGAAAAAGAAATGTAAAGGAATGAAAGAAAGGCTCTATTTTTTGCTTTCTGACTCTCAACGTCTCTTGTGACCCCCAAATGATAATCATGATTCCGGTTAAAGTCATTAGGGCCGCTATCCAAAATGGAGTTGCAAACGTAAAAAATCTAGAAGACGAGGAATCTGCTAATTTTCCGCCCACAAACGGCCCAATGATAAAACCAAGGCACACAAAAAAATTAATCCATCCAAAATGAAAAGTTTTCTTCTCTTTTTCCGTTATATCTGCAATGACAGATTGCGCAATGGCAACGTTCCCTTCGCAAAATCCACACAAAAACAACCCAAAGAAAATAATCCCCAAGGTAGAAAAGGTGCAGCCAAACGCCGTAACCAAATATCCCATTGTCGTGCCACAAAGAGAGATGATGATCATTTTTTTTCTTCCTATCATATCAGAAAATTTCCCAATTACGGGCGCTCCAAAAAATTGTCCAAGAGGATAACTCGACATGAACAATCCGAGCAGAATATTTCTTTTGGTGAGAGAATAGGAAAAAGGAAGAATGGATTTTTCTGGATCTAAAAACATCTCGGGAAGAATGGGCAAAGGCAAAGAAAACCCCACGTATCCGAGTAGAATAACAATCGAGTAAGGAAGCAGGCGTTTTGTAACGGGAGAAAACATTTGCTAAAACTACAATAAAATCGTAATTTTCCCATTAAAACAAAATAGGATTCTACGCTCAAGTAGTTCTTTGAAATTTTAGGAAAACAACATGAAAAATACAGGGATTTTCAGACCCTCTGTATTAATTTCCTAGGCTAAGTGGCGAATACTCTCTTTCAGAAAAGTCATCAAGAATGGTTTTCCATTCTTCGGCAACTTCTGCAAAATCGCTGCCTAAATACTTGAAAGGCACATATTTAGCAGAGGATTCGATTTCAGGAGTGAAGTAAACATTGCAGCCCACTTCGTCCACTTTTAGATAAAAGCCCCTCTCATTTGAAGGTAGGATTCCGTAAGATGCTAAACATCCGCGAGATGAAGTTGGAATCGGCCCCTCTATAGCAGCAAATTTAGTGGAAGTATTCCACTTATTTCGCTTTTTAGGAGAGGTTTCGATAAAAATGACGCTTCCTTGTACCACTACCCGAGATTTTTTCTTCCCAGCAATAGGATTCAGCAAAGCTAAAAAAGGGTCGTCTGTCATAACATCCAAAACATCTAGTTTTTTGAAAATATTATACAAGACAGAAGGGTTAATTTTCACTCTTTTTCCCAATGGGAAACCCTCATTTTTTATTTTATTTTTTT
>JABEVM010000119.1 GCA_013041585.1 Chlamydiota bacterium | reverse complement strand
GAGAGAGGTACTTCACCGGAAATAGAACTTTTTAGAGTTTTTCGAAGAAATATTGAAGCTGTTTTACTTGTTCGAAGAGAGTTTGCTCAGTCTAATTATTTTTGCATTGATTTCTTTCAACCCTTTTCTCAAGGTCTAGTAAAGTTAATTTTACACGCCCATGAAAATTTAGTGAGAGCTCAGTTTTCTATGTGGGATTCCTCTATTACGAGACGGCAGAAGAAGAAAGCCGCGGCGATCACTAACCCTGCAGCTTTTACACCCCCTAAAGAGGATAAAGCGCAAGCTTCAAGCTCAAAGGATAAAAAGGAAAGTGTAGGCCCTAAAGCAGAGATCGTTAAAGACTCCCCTTTTGATCAATTTTTTCTTACCCTTACTGGGTTGCCCCCTTCCGTAGTAGCAAATGATTTTGCTTCGTTTGATCATAAGGAAATGCATGTTTTACAACGAGTCTATCATCAATTTCTTTACATGACTTCCGAAGAGCTTTTACAAGAAAGGATTATTGCTGAATTAGAAGAGGGAAGAAAAGAATCGCATCAAAATCAGGTTTTAGTAAGTGAGTGTTTACATGCAATCCATATGACAACCGAGCTTGCATTAACTCAGCTTTACACCCATGAGAATAAAGGGCAGCAAATTCAAGCCCACAATCTCTTTTATCTAGGTAATATTCTCTTTGCTCAAAATCCAACTATTAAAGGTTGCCTTGAATCAATCCGTCTTACTAATTTCACCGCTAGATACCCACATTCTTCTCCTGAAGGAATCTATAAAAAAGTGCTTTGTGATCAAGAAATTCCTTCAACCGACCTTTTATCAACTGTGCAAACCCTATTTCAGGATGTAACTGGCAAAGTGCATACTGAAGTCCAAAAACGACTCGGCCTCGCTCTTCCGAACTTAGATGTGCTTCGTTTGCCACAGTCGGAAAGAAAAAGAGAAAAAATTTCTCATGAGATTTCCAAAGATCTCCTTCAAGCAAGAGAGCAGATCTCTGCTGTTTTGATAGAACTTAAAAATGCAAGCTCAGACAATGACGAAATTACTGTTATGCTACAGGATTGTGAGGAGCATATAAAAAGGATAAATGGAAGTTTACAGCTGCTAAATGATCATGCAACGCAAAGAAATTATTTGCTTTTCGTCCATCAAACGACTTCCGCTATGCAACATGCTTTTGAACTGATTTCTTACGCCTATTCTTGCAAAATAGGATTTCCTCTTCAAACCCACAACCTAGGAAGTTATGTAAGCTTGCTTCATTTGCGAGAAGAAAAGATCTTATCAGAAAAAGATGTGGAGATTTTACATAAGTTTAATACAAAGAAAGGGATCGACTATCCTCTAGTTTCCTTAAACGAACATAATACTGCTTGTAAGTACAACCATTCTCTATGGGAAGCTTTTCAAATCTCTTTCAATGCCTTTGCATATGGTGAAGGTTTTGTAGATGCTAAAAGACACGCCGATTTGAATAAAAAATATGGAATTCTTGTAGAAGATGTTCATGCTGGAGTTTCCGTACTTAAAAAACTAGTTCAAGCATTTAAGACGAATAACCAACCCTCAACGCCGATTTCCATCTTCTAATTCTAGTTTTAATGAAATCCGCTTGAAAAGATCGTTTGCAGTTAGGATTCCAACAAGACGCTTTTCCTCCGTAATTAAGAGAGTAGGAGGCTCAACATTTTGCATAAGATTGAGGGCCTCTAATGCGCTTGTATCCGGTGAAATCGTTTGGAATTTGCTGACTGGAACCATCACCTTTTTAACTGATGTCTTGTCCCATTCATCTTGTGGCTTCAATTTTACTTCTTGTAAGCTTATATACCCAATAAGTTCTCCATTTTCTGTAACTGGATAAAGATGATGATGGGTGCGGTATACATACTGATCGACAAATTCTTTGATTGTAATGTCTGGAGCTACGCTGATCGGATCTTTTTTCATGAAGTTTTCTACTTTTTCATCACGGAGCGCCTCCCCTACGAAAAATTGAGTTTGAGAGGAAGTAGCTGCTTTTTGCAAAAATAGGCCTAGGATTGCAAGCCAAACACCTGCTAAGAAATTCCCTGTTATAAAAGAGAAAATTCCGAAAAAGATGAGAATGGAGCCAAAGCCCCACCCTAAACGAGTTGAAATTTTTGTAGCCCAACTTAAATTTTTTTTCCACCACCATAAAAGAGCCCTAAATACTCTTCCACCATCCAGTGGAAAGGCTGGGATCAAATTGAAAATGACGATGATTCCGTTGACAATTGCCAAATAGTTTGTCACACCTGTTACAAACACAGGCCATCCAAGCAGGTTCCCGACTTGGGTCAGATAGTACATCACTAAAGCAATAATGATACTAACAATAGGTCCCGCGATTGCCATTAAAAACTCTACTTTCGGACTCTGCGGCTCTTTTTTTATTTCAGCTACGCCCCCAAAGATAAAAAGAGTGATTTGTGAAATGGGTAATTTGTAATGCTTGGCTACCATGGCGTGTCCGAGTTCATGAAGAACAACACAAACAAATAGACCTAACATGCCTACAACGCCCATAAGCCAATAAGCGGAAGTTGAGAGATTTGGATAATAATAAGGGAAATGCCCGGATGCTAAGGTCCAAGAGAGAAGAATCGCAATAAAAAGCCAGCTGATATCGATCCCTATTTTAATGTCTGCGACTGTGAGGAAATTAAAGCGCTTGGTAAACATCAGCATCTCCCTAGTAAATAAGATATGTGGCCATTTTCCCACATATTGCTTATCGCATTTTTTGTCTATTTAATCTGGCATTCAAGGCAACGGCCAATTTGGGATTACCTCACGAAACGAAGGATTTCGAAGATAATTCGGCAAAGCTCATCAATTT
>JABEVM010000118.1 GCA_013041585.1 Chlamydiota bacterium | reverse complement strand
TGGCTATACTATATACCCCCAATTGCTCTTTTGACAAAAAAAGCATCAACATCTTCACTTGGGGAGATCTTTTAGAGCCTGCCGTCATTGCAGATTTCGAAAAGAAGACAGGGATCAAGGTCCATCTTAACTATTATTCTTCCAATGAAGAGCTCATGGTGAAAATGAAAGCTACAGAAGGAAGAGGATATGATCTAATCATCCCTACCGATTATGCAGTTCGGTCTTTAGTCAAAGAAGGGCTATTACAAAAAATCGAAAAGAGTAAAATCTCCTCTTGGCAAGATATCAATCCAATTCTTCTTGAGCAGAGCTACGATCCTCAAAACAACTATTCGATCCCTTTTGTGTATGAAATCTACGCCTTAGGAATAAACAATAACGACTTTTCCTCTTTCACCCCAAGCTGGAAAATGATTTTCGATCCAAAGGTTGTAAACTATAAGATTTCTATGCTCAATGATCCTCTGGACTGCGTAGCAATCGCTTCTCTTTATCTTTTTGGCCCTGTTTCCTCTTTAACCGAAAGTCAAGTAGGCACTGTAAAGAATCTTCTCCTTACGCAGAAAAAATGGGTAGAGGCCTACGCCGACACAAGAGGTGATTATTTTCTAGCAACGAAGAATTGTTCCGTTGTTCTTGCATCTAGCTCGTACCTGCAAAAGTCTATTCGCAAATTTCCTTTTATTTCCATGGTGGTGCCACAAGAAGGGACCTTCATCACAATTGAAAACCTTTGTATTCCGAAATTAAGTGAAAAGAAAGAAGCTACATACGCCTTTATCAATCACATTACCAAAGCGGAATCGGCGCTGCACCATTACCAAAGCTTTGGTTTTTTCCCCGCTGTGAAACATCCTGAGATTGATAAAGAGACGGATAAATTTCTTAAAGACAAGTTTCGCAAATACCATTCCTTGCAAAACATTATGCCACAAAAGGAACTTCGTGAACTGTGGTTAGAAATAAAAACAGAGTAAAAAAAACATCCCTACTTTGCAAAAAACAAAGTAGGGAAAAGAAAAATTAGGTAAGTAGAAAACTACTTAGTAACTTTTTTCTTCTGAATATAGTCAACAACATCTCCGACAGTCTTAAGCTTCTCTGCATCTTCTTCAGAGATTTCAAAGCCAAAACGCTCTTCAAAAGTCATTATGAGCTCTGTTAAATCAAGAGAATCGGCATTTAAATCTTCTACAAATGATTTCTTTAATGAAACATCTGCTGCGTCAACACCTAGTTGTTCTACAACTATATCAATTACTTCACGTTCTATGGCCATACTCATTTTCCCTTAGCTTAAATACAAAAAAAAATTCAAATTATCCTCTACATGACCATGCCACCGTCAACGGTGAGCACTTGTCCTGTAATATATTCAGACCATTCAGAGGCAAGGAAGACGGCTGTGTCAGCGATATTTTGTGTCGTGCCCATTTTCCCCATTGGGATCTTTGAAAGGATCCCCTCTTTCTGAACGTCTGTAAGTTCATCGGTCATGCGAGTTTTGATAAACCCAGGAGCAATGCAATTCACATTGATCCCACGGGTTGCAACTTCTAAAGCGAGTGACTTAGTAAAACCAATCATTCCAGCTTTAGAGGCCGCATAATTCACTTGGCCCGCATTCCCTGTCAATCCAACAACCGAGGAAATATTAATAATCTTCCCGGATCTGGCTTTCATCATCGGCCGAATCACTGCCTGGCATGTGTTATAGACCGATTTTAAGTTAACATCGATTACAGCATCCCAATCTTCTTCTTTCAGTTTCATGAGAAGCTGATCTCTTGTAATCCCAGCATTATTGACTAAAACATCAATTTTATTCCAGGCCTCTAAAATTTCTGCGATGGTAGCCTGAACTTCGCTCGTTTTTTCAACGCTTACTAATTTAACACAAAAACGTTGATCTTCAAAGGCTTTATTTGCATCTAGCTCCACAAGTATTTGCTGAGCTCTTTCTGCATTTGTCCCAAATACAGCCACATCGGCTCCATGCCTTGCAAAATGTAGCGCAATATCTCTACCAATTCCAGCAGTTCCCCCAGTAACGAGGGCAACTTTTCCCTTTAACAAGTGCATACTGTGTCCTTTATCTTTGCGAGTTCATCCAAGTCAGAAATCTTTTGAATACTAAGGCTAGATGGTGCGCCCATTTTTTTATTCATCCCAGTCAAAGTCGATCCACATCCAATCTCTATATAAAGATCAACTCCTTGTTCCATCATTTTGCGCATTCCCTTTTCCCAGCGAACAGGACTTGTCACTTGCTGCACTAGAAACTGTCTGACCTCTTTCGCAGAAGTAACATAGTCACCCGGAACGTTCATAACAAACTGTATAGGACTGGAAGATAAGGAGACGCTATTAATCTTAGGGGAAAGCTTGTCTCTTGCAGATTTCATAAGGTCGCTATGAAAGGCTCCAGACACTTCTAATGGAAGGATACGTTTTGCTCCTTTTGCCTTTAACACTTCAGAGGCATATTCTAAGCCCTCTTTTGTACCTGCAATAACCACTTGTCCAGGACAATTCATATTAGCAACCCAGGCTTCCGCCTTAAGAGAAATCTCTTGCATCATTTCTTCGACTTGAGAGCTTTCTAATCCTAAAACAACACGCATGGACCCTTCTTTTTCTTCACATGCCTGCTGCATATAAAGGGCTCGGTCTCTAACAAGAGAGAGTCCTTCAGAGAAAGAAATTCTACACGATGCATAGAGCGCTGTGTACTCACCTAAACTAAGTCCAGCGCAAACTTGCGGTTTTAAATCAGGAAATTGTTTTTGAATCACCCTTAGGATCGCAATACTTACAATATAGATGGCCAGCTGGCTATTCTTAGTCTGCGTTAATACATCTGCAGGGCCTTCGAAAATAAGTTTGGAAAATTTTTCACCAAGAAACTCATCAGCTTCTTCAAAAACAGCCCTTGCTTCTGCGTACGTTTCATAAAAGTCTTTTGCCATGCCAGGATATTGAGATCCTTGGCCTGGGAATAAAAACGCTATTTTTTTACTCATTGTCCTCTCCATAAGTTAGAATAGAAGCGCCCCATGTAAGGCCGGCTCCAAAAACTACAAGAAGTAAATTATCTCCAATCTTGATCGGCTTCTCACGCATTAGTTCATCAATGGCAATTCCAACTGACGAAGCGGAAGTGTTTCCATATTTTTGAATTGTCATAAACACTCTTTCCATCGGCACTGCAAAACGCTTTGCAATGGCTTCAATAATTCGAATGTTTGCTTGGTGAGGAACTAGCCAGCTAATCTCGGATTCCGTCATTCCCATTTCATCTAAACAGCTTTTTGCTGAAGCTTCCATCCTACGCACTGCATGCTTATACACTTCTCTCCCCTCCATTTTCAAATAATGAAGGTTTGTAGCAACTGTTTCAGCAGTCGAAGGATTTTTAGAGCCTCCGGCAGGAACAATCAATAGTTCAGATTGGTCACCATCGGCCCCAAGCTGAATCTTACGAATAAATAATCCCTTTTTTTGCGAGCTCACAACACAAGCCGCCGCTCCATCACCAAAAAGAACACAGGTGTTTCGGTCCTTATAGTCAACAATGGTAGAAAGTTTTTCAGAAGCTACTACTAAAACATTTTTATACATTCCTGATTCAATAAAAGCCTTCGCGGTAGATAAGGCATATAAATAGCCAGAACAGGCTGCTTGGATATCTAAGGCAGCCGCATTAGTAGCACCTAAACGGGATTGAATTAAACAAGCAGTGCTTGGGAAAATATGGTCAGGTGTAGAAGTGGCGCAGAGAATTAAATCGATAGAGTCCGCGGAAATTCCAGCAGAAGAAAGAGCTCCAATAGCCGCCTCTAGCCCCATATCCGAAGCAAATTCGCTTTCATGGGCTATACGCCTTTCCTTCATTCCCGTCCTTGAAACGATCCACTCATCCGAAGTGTCTACCATTTTTTCCAAATCAAAATTTGATAGAACTTTTTTCGGTAAATAAGAACCTGTTCCAATGACTCTTGCCTGCAGTTGTTTTGCCTGAAAAGGCATATATTGCACCTTGTCTATGAATGAAATAATTACTAAACAATAGGTGCCAATTTTACTCTATTTGCATAAAAAATAAAAGCAGAATTTCCTACTAAGATAATAAGATTTATTTTAGCGATTGGAAATAGACTATTTTTCAAAAATTTTATAGACAGTCGTCGTATAGAAAACGTTGTAATTTTAGCTCTATTATGCCTAAAATCAAAATTAATCAAGTAATACGGAAAATTCCTTATGGCCAAATACCCAGCCCATTTATTGACCCTCCTCGCATTTTTAAAAAAATTTCCGGGTGTTGGTACTAAAACAGCCGAAAGGTTTGCCTTCCAGCTTTTAGGGTGGCCAGAAAGTGAGTTAAAAAAATTTTCTTTACTCTTGTCTGAATTAAAACAAAAAATTACCTATTGCGAAGAGTGTGGCTGTTTTGCAGAGGGGCAGGGCTGTTTTTACTGCTCAAATGGGCAAAGGGATAAAAAAACCCTGTGTATCATAGCCTCTCCAAAAGATGTTTTCCCAATCGAAGACATGAAGTCCTATATAGGGCTCTATCACGTTCTAGATGGACTCCTCTCCCCCTTAGATGGGAAAAATCCCGAAAATCTACGGGTTGGTGAGCTCAAACACCGCATTGAGTCTTTGCAAATTCAGGAAGTCATTATTGCGCTAGATTCCACTCTTGAAGGAGACACCACAGCCCTTTATCTTAAAGAAGAGTTGAAAAAATGGGGAATCAACGCAACTAGGCTCGCTTTTGGACTTCCTATGGGAAGCTCTCTCGACTTTGTTGACGGAGGTACTTTATTACGCGCTTTTGCTGGAAGACAAACCTTTTAAGACCTCCTGTTTTATAATTCCTTTACCAGCTTCTGTTGCTTTTATTTCTTTTCTTTCCTTATACTTCATTCACTTATGTTTATAAACTTTACACTCACAGCGATTCATGACTAAAAAATTTATTCCTTTGCTGTCTTCCTTACTTCTTCTTCATCCTATTTGTTCACAGCAAGCTATAAGCTCCGAGCCTACGCGGGTTGAAGCCTATGAAAATAAAGCGATTTCTAAAATCGATATTCATATGGAAAATCTTCCTCCGGGCGCAAACTTTGATCCGAAAACGATACTGACCCGTTTAAAGACAAAAGAAGGAGATCCATTTTCTCAGCTCACCTTTGATAATGATCTCAAAACCCTTTCAAGTGAATATGATCGCGTAGAGCCGCAACTTACCATACAAAATGGCCAAGTCTTTATTTCTCTGCATATCTGGGCAAGACCTACCATCCGCAGTATTAAATGGGTAGGAAACGAGCATATAAAAACAAAATCTCTACAAAGCGAACTCGATTATCCTGTTAACTCGATATTCAATCGCTATGAGTTCAACAAAGCCTTTAACAAGGTAAAAGAATATTACCTTAAAAAGGGATATTTTGAAGCGCAGCTTCAATATATTGTCAAAACCGATCCGAAGACCAACCAAATTGATATCGAGATCATTGTACAAGAGGGAAGATCGGGGAAAATCGATAACATCATCTTCAAAGGTTTTACAAGCAGTGAAAAAAGCCATATTCTCGAGATGATTTATACAAAAAAATACAACCTTTTCCTCAGTTGGATCACTGGAACTGGAATGTATAATGAAGAAGCGATTGAACAAGATCAGCTTCAAATTGTTAACTATTTACAAAATCAAGGATATGCCGACGCAAAAGTACATATCAGTGTCCTAGAGAGCAAAACGGGTGGAAAGATCATCATTGAAATCGACGCCGACAGAGGAACGATCTTCCATTTTGGAAAAGTAACATTCGATGGGAACACCCTCTTCACTGATCAGCAAATTGAAAGCATGTTCCTTATTCATCCTGAAGATATTTATTCACCAGAAAAAATGCGAGATACTGCAGAAAATATTAAGGGACTATACGGACGAATCGGACACATTGATACCAACGTACTCTTTGAGCCGCAACTTGTCGAAAATGAACCAGTTTATAACGTGCATTATCAGATCGAAGAAGGTAAAGAATACAAAATAGGGATTATTCGTGTTGTTGGAAACGTGAACACACATGCACACGTTATTTTGCGCGAATCCTATTTAGTGCCCGGAGAAACTTTTGACTCAGCACGCCTTAAGGCCACCCAGCAAAGACTGGAAAACATGGGCTATTTTAAAAACGTCAACGTATATGCCGTCAGGGCCCAAGACGACCAATCTCTAGGATCAAATTACCGTGACGTATACATCGAAGTAGAAGAGACTACTACAGGAAGTGCGAGCCTTTTCGCAGGATTTAGTTCAGCAGATGATCTGTTCGGCGGCTTAGACCTCTCCGAAAGCAACTTCAACTATAAAGGACTTGGACAAGTCTTTACGAAAGGACCTTCTGCAATACGTGGCGGTGGAGAATACGCCCACGCTAGATTTAGTATTGGCGCTAAACAAAGGACATACCTATTTTCTTGGTTAGATCCCTATTTCCGCGACACATTATGGAGAGTGGGATTTGACGTTAATAAAACCTTTAGTGATCTCGTAGCTAAGAATTATACCATTGACACAGTTGGAGGTTCTGTTTTCGCCTCTTATCCTCTCAACCCTTACTGGACATTTGGTACAAAATATCGCGTTAAATACTCTGATGTAGATATAGATAAAAAACTTCATCATAGAATCAAAGAAGAAAGGAAAAAACAAGAAGAAAAGAAAAAGAACGGAACATTTAACCCGCATCATAAAGCAGACGAACTTCCTCCAGAGAACAACATACTCTCTGGTCTTTCCACTTCGATCTCTTTTGATTCTACAGACAGCTCTCTTAAGCCGCGCAACGGCTTTAGATCTTCTCTAGAAGCAGAAATCGCAGGATTTGGAGGAGATGTATATTTCTTACGCTTTGGCTATGTTAATAGCTATTACACAGCGCTTTGGTCAAAAGGGACCATGAAATATCGTTTTGATTTTAGGTATATTCAACCAATTGGAAGTACCAGTAATCCAAATGATATCCCAATTAGTGAAAGATTTTTCTTAGGCGGCCAGGCATCAGTACGTGGATACCGAGACTTTTCTCTTGGACCTCAGTATGATACTAAAGATCCTACTGGAGGTATCTCCTCTTCGCTGCTCTCTGTAGAATATTTACAAAACATTGTACAGCGTCTTGATGCATTCGTCTTCGCTGATGCAGGTTCCGTATCATTGAAAAGATTTGCTATCCCCCACTACAACATCAGCTATGGATTCGGAGTTCGTGTTGAGCTTATGAACCGCATGCCCTTTATTTTCGGTTTAGGTTTCCCGATTAATCCAAGTCATCACCATCAAAGAAAGCAATTCTTCTTTTCCATGGGGGGACAATTCTAGTGCGTGAAAATATCAACCTAGATAACATTTTATTACTCTCATATGAAACCAATAAGGAGCCTTTCTATGAAAAATAAGTTTGTTCTCGTTTTATTAGCGTCCCTTGGACTCTCTGCAGGGTCTTTTGCAGCAAATGCAGTAAACACACAAAGTTCTATTGGTGTTGCTAATTTTACAACATGTATTCAGGATTCCAAGTATGGAAAGCAAGAGCAAGAAAGCTTTGAAGCTTTAAAAAAGCAAATGGCAACACTTCTCGAAGATACCGAAAAGCAACTTCGTGAAATTTCTGCAAAGTTTAATGATGCAGAATATTTAGATGGCCTTTCTCCAGACGCGGAAGAAGAGCTCAAAGTTAAATTCGGCACATTAAATCAAGAACTAGCAAGATACAGAGAGCAGTATTACCAAGTCTTAAACCAAGCGAATATGCGTATAATGGAATCAATGAATACACATATTAGCGCAGCGTCCGAAAAAGTCCAGAAAGACAAAAAACTTGATGCAATTGCAAACAAACAAGCTTTTTTTTCTATCAATAATCAATTGGATGTAACAGCTCTTGTAATTAAAGAAATGGATAAACAGTTTGAAGAAGATGCTAAAGCCCAGGCCTCTGCTGCTGCATCTGCTAAAGCAGAAGAAGCTAAAGCGCAACCTGTGCAAAACGCTGTTGCAAAATAAGACGAGGAAACTATGACAGCTAAGAAATTATCCGTCGGAGAGCTCGCAGATCTTACCGGATCTGATATTTTTGGAGATCCAACACACTTGATTAGTGGTGTGGAATCTTTAGAAACAGCTAGCACCTCCGATGCTTCTTTCCTAGCCAACCCTCGTTATCATGAAGCGATGTTAAAATCCAAGGCAGGGGTTATATGCATAGCAAGAAATAGTAAGCCAGTTGATGGAAAAAATTTCTTACTCTGCGATAATCCCTCTCTTACATTCCAAAAAATCATCGAGTTTTTTATTTCTTCTGATCTCTTAGAAAGTGGATTTTTAGGAGTTCATCCCACAGCTGTCGTCCATGCAACAGCCAAGATCGGACAAAACGTAAGCATTGGCCCCTACGCAGTCATTGATAAAGGGGTGATCATAGGCGATAACACAAAGATCTCCGCCCATGTATATGTAGGATCCGGTACAACAATTGGAAAAAATTGCCA
>JABEVM010000117.1 GCA_013041585.1 Chlamydiota bacterium | reverse complement strand
GACCAAATGGAAAGGCTTCGCAATGAAGAGCTCAAAAAAAGACCTGGGGACCTTCCTGAGTTTTTAGAGCAGCTTCTCTATGCGAGAAACAAAGAAAAAAATAAGTTATTCAATCAAAGTATAAAAACTATCATGGCTCAAAATGATTGAAAAAGACGAACTCTTTGCAGAAGAGGGTTTGGAGCAGATTGCTGCGCAATTTGGGATTTCGATTCGAGAAGATTTACTATCTTGTCTGTTTGTAAAAGAAAAGATTCACCTTATTCCCTATAGCTTTGCCAAGTACCGATTTGTTCTACCTCTCGAAGAGAGAGATGGCAAGATCGTTGTAGCTTTGGCAAATCCCCTAGATCTATATAGCTGTGAAGAGCTCAGATCTCTGCTACAGAAAGATATTATCGAAGTGCTTGCTTCAAAAGAGGCGCTCGAAGATGCAATTGAGAGATGCTATCACCAAAAAGAAAATGAAGCCTCTGAGGTAATCGCAAGTTTTCATACAGAAAATGATCTCGTGCAGGATAAAGGTGATGGAGAAGGGTACGATCTTCTCGAGCAGACGATGTCCTCTCCTGTCATTAAAATGCTCAATGTTATGCTGCAAGAAGCCATTCAACAAGGCGCTTCAGACATTCATTTTGAGCCTTTAGAGTCGGGGCTTAGCGTTCGCTATCGTATCGATGGCGTTTTACAAAGGCGACATGCCCCTTCCAAAGAATTTCAAGCGCAGATCCTCACCCGCATTAAGGTCATGGCAAGGCTCGATATTGCTGAACATCGTCTTCCCCAAGATGGAAGGATTAAGCTGCATATTGGAGGCAGACAGATAGACTTTCGTGTAAGTACAGTCCCAGTTGTCTTTGGAGAGAGGATTGTAATGAGGATTTTGGATAAAAGCAACGTGATGCTAGGGCTTAACAAGCTAGGCATGCGCAATGAGGTCTTTACACAGTTTAAAAAGCAGATACAGCATAAAGAAGGCATTGTCCTTGTAACGGGGCCGACCGGAAGTGGAAAGACAACAACTTTATATAGCGCCCTTGCTGAAATCAATACTTCAGAAATGAATATTATGACCATTGAAGATCCTGTTGAATACAAGATCCAGGGAATTGCTCAAATGGGTGTAAACCCAAAGATTGATCTACATTTCTCTACTGGGCTTAGACATATTTTGCGGCAAGACCCAGACATCATCATGATTGGTGAGATTAGAGATAAAGAAACCGCAGAAATTGCGATCCAAGCCTCTTTAACGGGACACTTAGTTTTAAGCACGCTTCATACGAATGATGCTCCTTCCGCACTTACAAGACTTGTTGATATGGGAATAGAGCCTTATCTTTTAGCCTCTTCAGTGATTGGTGTACTAGCGCAGCGTCTTGTTCGCACGATTTGTCCATTTTGCAAAGATGGCTATACCCCATCGCAAGGAGAGCTTGAAGAATTGGAGATCTATGGAGAAAATCCAGAGGATCTTACTTTCTATCACGGTAAAGGATGCACAAATTGTTACGAAACTGGGTATAAAGGCCGTCATGGAATTTATGAGCTCATGCCAGTTGGGGCTGCGATAAAAAATCAAATTATGAGAAGTGGTGATAGCGGAGAGCTCCAAAGGGTTGCAAAAGATAAGGGTATGCTTTCACTTCGCCAAGAAGGTGCGTTCCTTGTGAAGCTTGGACTTACTACCAGCGCCGAGGTGTTACGAGTAAGTAGGGGCTGTGAATAGCATGGCTGTTTTTAGATACAGTGGTTTTCTAGAAAATGGAAAGAAAATTTCAGGAATTATCGATGCAGACTCCCATGATCTAGCTAAAGAGCGTCTTCGTAAAAGACAGATGTTTATTACCGATCTTGCCCAGCTCACAGAAAAAGAGAGAAAGGTAGTTTTAAAAAGTGATGTGCTTTTGTCTTTTACTAGAGATCTTTCCCAGCTTCTTAAAGCCGGGCTTCCCCTCTACGAAAGCCTTCTTACAATCGAAGAAAAATACCAAAGAACAAAGTCTCACGCTATTTTCTTAGACCTGTGCGACTGTTTGAAAAATGGACTATCTCTTTCATCTGCTTTAAAAAAATATCCAGATAGTTTTGATGAAATCTATATCTCCCTTGTCCACGCCGGAGAGCAAACAGGCTCCCTTCATACCATTTATGAGCAACTCACGATGCTGATTACAAAAGCGCAAAAGCTTCGTAAACAGCTTGTCTCAGCGCTTATCTATCCTGCTTTTTTAGGATCCTTTTGCTTAGTAGTGGTATTTTCTCTTATGTTTTTTGTGGTCCCCTCTATGAAAGATCTGTTTGAGGGTAGACAGGTCCATGCTTTGACGCAAGCTGTGCTCTCTCTTAGCTCATTTCTGATCTCAAACAGCTATACACTTCTCTTTTCCACTTTGTTTTTACTAACCAGCGCCTCACTGGGACTGCGTCAAAAAGTGACCAAGATCTATATGCAAAAAATATTTTTTAGCATTTCTATTTTTAGAAAAGTGGCTCTTCGGATCTCCTTTGTACGATTTTGCCGGACCCTATCCATTCTATTATGCGGAGGAATCCCTATGATTAAAGCTTTGCAACTTTCTAAAAAGGTGATAAAATATCAGGCGTTAAAAGATGTGATCACACAAGCAGAAAAGCATCTCGAAGAAGGAAAACCGCTTAGCACTCTTTTCAAGAGTTCACCTTTGGTTCCTAGTATGGTTTCTAGAATGGTGGCAACTGCGGAAGAGACAGGGAGCATGCCTGCGATGCTACAGAGTATCGCCGACATTTATGAAGACGAACTGGAAAAGGATATTCAGCAGTTTACTACCCTTTTGCAGCCTTGCCTTCTCCTTCTTTTGGGGGTTATTGTAGGTATGGTGCTTCTGTCGATCCTTCTACCACTAACGGATGTAAGTTCTTTTCTCTCAACGTAATTTGCTATAATAAGAGGATTAATATGAAAAAAAAGCAGTTTAGAAAGAAACTCGCCCTCACGCTCCTAGAGATTATGATTGTTATTTTTCTCATCGGTTTGATCAGTAGCGTGATTGGCTTTAATATGAAAGGTTCGCTAGATAAGGCCAAAGTTTTTAAGACGGAAAAGGGAATAGCTCAGATTAAGGAAATTTTGCTTCTCGAGATAGATCAAAATCCGCTTATTCTAGGAGAGATCACTTCTGGTGATGGCAAAGTAAATATGGATGCAGCCAAAAAATGGCTTCTAAGATCTGGGATGATAAAAGACGATAAGACTTTCAAGGATGGTTGGGGTGGAGAATATGAAATTGTTCCTAAACCCGAAGGAGATGACTTTGAAGTTGTTTCTGAAAAATTGAAAGCTTACGAAGCCAAAAATAAGCAAGCTAAAAAAGATGAGGCTTAAAAAACGTCCTTTTACTCTTCTCGAGGTGATGGTAAGTCTTGTTATATTGAGCCTAATTACAGGGACATGTCTATGGAAAGGCAGCCAATTCCTGTCCCATCACCGTTTTACAAGTGATTCGCAAAAGCTCTCTAGGCAGATAGAGGAATTGCATGCGTATGCGTTATGCCATGGCGCCTCCATTGATCTAGAATTATTTTATGATAAGGGAGTCCTTTCCTATGTAAGCTCTTCGGACGACCCCATAACTTATATAAGCTCTTCGAACTTATCCATAGATAAGTTAAAAACAGCTAGGGGTTCTTTACCTGGCATTACCTTTTTTAAGGTAAAAGATAAGCGTCTAGACAAAGCAACCATCCATTTCCATCCTAAGATGGGGATTACGTCCCCTGAGTCTATTAGTTTTCATTTACACAAACCATCAAGTAATAATGATTCTTCTTACTATATAGATTTAATAAGAGGAATTCCTTTTAATTTGCTTTCCAAAAACCCTGATAAAATAAACCCTAATTCTCTTAAGAAACCAGAATAATTTAAAAATATTAATATTTTAAAT
>JABEVM010000016.1 GCA_013041585.1 Chlamydiota bacterium | reverse complement strand
TGTACTAAAAATCAGCAATTCTAATATTTTAGCTTTTTTAAAGGTTAATTTATAACAGGAGAAAGATTTTGAATTCATTACAGAAATTGATAGCTTTTATCGGAAGAGCGGCTTTAAGCCTTATGTTTATCCTTTCAGGATTTCTTAAAATTTTTAATTGGCAAGAGGCTGAGGACTCTATTAGAGGAGTAATTACAAACTCGCTTGTAACCTATCAAGAGATGGGATTTGTGCATGACCTTTTACAAGTGTCTTTGGACTGGATTCCAACTATTCTTGGGGTTATTGTTGCCGTTGAGCTCGTTGGAGGAATTATGCTTTTCTTTGGGGTAAGGGTTCGACTCGCAAGCTTCTTTTTACTCCTGTATCTAGTTCCTGCAACCATTTTACTTCATAGTTTCTGGAACATTCAAGGACCTGAGCGCGCAGTTGAGATGAATATGTTTGCTATGGGGATAAGCCTCTGCGGAGCTTTATTGATACTTTTGTCTTATGGAAATCCTCTAAGCAAGTCTGCCAAAAAAAGTGCGCATTCGAAGAAAGGTAAACATGATGAGGATTAGTGGCGTTTAGGTATTCTTTGCAGCTGGTCAGAATGATCAGCTTAGTGCTGCCAAGCTATTTTGTTGTGGCATTTGGACAACCTAGCTGGCTAAGTTGGTGTTGCCCAATTGCCGCTACAGTTGGGTACGCCTTATTTTGGAAGTCTCTTTCGTTTCTTTCTTCATCTAAACAGAGATTTGCCTTATCTCTTTTTTGGTACGCTTTTGTACAAATTGTACAGATCTCTTGGATGACCTCTGTTCAATATCAAAGTGCTTGGCTGCTTGTTTTTGATGCTTTTTTATGCCTCTTCTTAGGGTTGTTATTTGCGATTTTTTGTCATTTCTTATGGATGCAAAAAGAAGGTTCATTGCGAGTTTTATCCATGCTTGCTCTTGCTTCATTTTGGACGATCCTTGAATGGTCGCGTCTTTATATCGCCTGCGGGTTTTCATTTAATTTTGTAGGGATGTCTCTATCGGCTTTTTCAAGCTACGCTCAAATGATTTCCCTTTTTGGAATTTTAGGCCTCTCGTTTTGGGTGATTTTCACAAATTTATTATTTCTCAAAGCTATAGGTAGAGGGAAAGAATTCACTCTCCAAAAAAAGTCTGCAATGGTTTTTTGTTTGTTTGCAATCCTCCCTTTTTTATTTGGAGAGATCCGTTTACATTTTTTAGAGAACGAGGGCTCGTCCGAGCAAAATGAAAGGGAAATTGTAGTAGCGATTCTTGATACAGATTTATTGCCATCGGAGAAAGTTCCTATAGATGAGTATATTTCTGCTTTCATCTCTCCTTGGAAGCAATGGGATGATATTATCCATTCCTTGCCAAAAAAGAATGAGGTGAAGATAGACATGCTTATTATGCCTGAGGCTGTGGTTCCATTCGGATTTGATACCTGCATCTATTCTTTAGATGGCGTCAAAGGAATTTTTTATAAATCTTTTGGAGAAGATATCGTATCTTGCTTCCCTCCCTTGGAGATGCCTTTTGCTGCTAAAAAAGTGGGGACACAGGAAAATTGGTCGGTATCGAACGCATTTTGGATGCAAACTATTGCAAACTATTATCATAGCGAAATAGTTGCGGGGTTAGATTATGAAGATAAAGTGGCCCAAAAAAACTACAATTCGGCATTTCATTTTATGCCGAATCAAAACGTCCAAAATCGTTATGATAAACAAATCTTAGTTCCTCTTGGAGAATATTTGCCATTTACTTGGTGCGAGGTCATTGCCGAGAAGTATGGGATTACGAGCTTTTTTTCGCATGGGGCTGGACCTATGGTTTTTTCTGGAAAAGTTCCCCTGTCGATATCTATTTGCTATGAAGAGACTTTTTCTCACGTAGTGAGAAAAGGAAGGCAGCAAGGAGCTCAATTATTTGTGAGTCTATCTAATGATAGCTGGTATCCGTCTTCAAAACTGGGAAGGCAACATTATGATCATGGTAGACTACGCGCTCTAGAAAATGGAGTTTCTTTGATAAGGTCTTGCAATAGTGGGATAAGCGCTGTCATAGACGGATTAGGCAGAACTTTAATAAAATCAGAGGATAGGACCCGGTTAGAATCTAAGTATAAAATTATTTTATCTTCCTTAAAAATAAAAAGTTTTTTTACACTTTATTCTTTTTGGGGGAACTCTTTTATAATTGGCATTAGTTTTCTTTTTTTGGGAATTTTCAGTTATTCTCGACAAAAGAAATAAAGGTTGCCCAAAAAGAAAGGGTGGGTTATCTTTTAAAGGATTTTTTGTGTTAGAAAATGAAAAACCTATAAGGGTTTTTTCCAAAATTAAAGGGTAGCCTTGTTTTTTACATATCAAGAAACTCACGAGAACCAAGCTCTTCTATCTGTCAGTAGGCAGCAGCAAACTGTTAGCCAAAGTGACTTCTTAGAAGGCTCCGGGCTGTTTACTGGAGAGAAATGTTTTTTACGTCTCTGCCCTGCCCCTGTAAATACAGGAGTTCTTTTCAAAAGAATTGATTTGCCTAAAAACAAATATATCCCGGCGACATTGGATTTTGTTCAAGCAACCCCGCGTTGCACTCTCTTAGGAGATCATGAGGTCCGCGTGCAAACAGTGGAGCATTTGCTCGCTGCTTTAAAAGCGTATGAAATAGATAATGTGATTGTGGAAATTTCTGGATCAGAAATTCCTATTCTAGATGGGAGTTCAATGCTTTTTGTGGATCTTATTGAGAAATGTGGCGTTGTAGAACAGGATCTTCCTTTGCATGCAAAGACTCTAGAGCAACCAGTCTACTTTTCTCAGGGCGATATCCATCTAATCGCAATCCCCTCGGATGAATATAGAATTAGTTATACTCTGCATTATCCAAATTCCTCTCTTCTACGGGCGCAATTTTATTCTACTGTGATCAATCCTGAAACTTTTAAAAGAGAGATAGCGCCTTGCCGCACATTTGCTCTTTACGAAGAGATAGCACCGTTAGTAGAAAAAGGATTAATTAAAGGCGGCGGCCTTGAAAATGCATTAATTATTAAGGACGGAGCGATTTTAAATCCGGAAGGAGCAAGATTCCCGGAAGAGATGGCTCGTCATAAAGTATTAGATTTAGTTGGTGACTTATCCCTTATGGGGATTTCTTTTACAGCGCATATTATAGCAATTCGCTCTGGTCACGCTTCTAATGTTCAATTTGCTCGGAAACTGTTAAATCAAATTACGATGGAGAGTTAGCGATGAGCTTGCAGTCAACAGATCAACCGATTATTTTAAATGTCAAAGAGATAGCAAAAATCTTGCCGCATCGATATCCTTTTTTACTTGTTGATAGAGTCATCTATCTCAACCTGGAAGAAAATATGATTATTGCGCAGAAGAATGTAACAACGAATGAGCAGTTTTTCCAAGGACATTTTCCTGGTGTTCCTATTATGCCTGGGGTTCTTATTTTAGAAGCCTTAGCACAGGCAGGGGGAATTTTAGTTCATCAGAAAGGATTTACGCAAAAGATAGCTGTGTTGCTTAATGTGAATAACGCGAAGTTTAGAAAGCCAGTTTTACCCGGAGATGTGCTTTTCTTGCATGCGCAAGGATTGCATCTTAGCTCCAAGGGTGGCAGAGTGCAAGCAAAAGCTATGGTAAATGATCAGCTCGCTGTGGAAGCAGAAATCGGGTTTGCGCTTGTTGATAAAGATCAGCTCTGATTTACGTAGTAAAAAAAAATATACTAAATCAAAAAATTAATAAAGAATTGGACTCCGATGTCAAAGTCAAATATACACCCAACTGCAATTATAGAATCCGGTGCTAAAATCGGTAATAACGTTACGATTGAAGCCTATGCGATCATTAAAGAGAACGTCACATTACATGATAATGTCGTTATTAAATCGCATGCTTATATCGACGGATATACCACGATAGGAGAAGGCACCATAATATGGCCTTCCGCTAGTATTGGAACAAAAACGCAAGATTTGAAGTATAGAGGAGAAAAGACGTTTGTTATTATCGGGAAAAATTGCGAAATTCGTGAATTCGCAACAATCAACTCTTCTTGCCAAGAAAATTCTGTAGTTCGTATTGGAGATAACTGCTTAATCATGGCTTATTGCCACGTAGCTCATAATTGTGAGATCGGTAATCGTGTGATTATGGCAAATAATTCCATGCTTGCAGGACATGTTATTGTAGAAGACTTTGCCATTATTGGCGGTATGACCCCAATTCATCAATTTTCTAAAATTGGTTGCTATTCAATGGTAGGCGGCTTAAGCCGTATTACACATGATGTCCCTCCTTATTCAATTGGAGCTGGAATTCCTTACAAATTAGGCGGGCTCAACCTAGTCGGTTTAAAACGACATGGGTTCCCTTATGAAATTAGAAAAAATTTAACCAGAGCTTTTAGACTTACTTATCGTTCGGGCTTACGATTGTCAGAAGCAATGGAAAGAATAGAAAATGAAATTGAGCCAAGTCCGCATATTCAGCATTGGCTAGATTTCTGCCGCAATTCTCATAGAGGTCTTATTGGCCTTCAAGGAATTACTTCAGAGCTTCAGGAAGATTTATCTGAATATGAAGAGCTTCTCGAAAAAGAAGATTAATTTTTTACGATTTATCAAATGAAAATCGTCTTTTTTGGTACTTCCGCTTTTGCAGCGCAGATCTTGCGTAGTCTAATCAATTCTACAAATCACACTATTTTAGCTGTTGTTACAAGACCTGACCGAGTCAAAGGGAGATCATTGCAACTCTCATTTCCTCCTGTAAAAACTGGGCTTATGGAAATGCAATCAACTATAGATATTCATCAGCCAGAAAAGGCTTCGACGGAAGATTTTGCTGAAATCTTGAAAAGTTATAAGGCGGATCTTTTTGTTGTGGTAGCTTATGGGGAGATTATAAAGAAATTTATACTGGAT
>JABEVM010000116.1 GCA_013041585.1 Chlamydiota bacterium | reverse complement strand
GCCTTGTAGGAGCGACCTATGTCTTAGATGAGCCTTCTATTGGATTACACCCCAGAGACAATACGAAACTGATCCAGACACTCAAAAAATTACGCGATAAAGGAAACACCGTAATCGTCGTAGAGCATGATGAAGAAACCATTGAAGAGTCCGACTATATCGTCGATGTGGGTCCAGGAGCTGGAGAGAAAGGAGGGAAAATCATTTCAGAAGGGTCCTTGTACAATCTGCTCAATGCCCCGGAGTCCCTTACTGGAGCTTATCTTTCCAAAAGAATAGAAATCGAGGTTCCTAAAAAGAGAAGGCCCCCTTCTAAAGAAAAGCTAAAAATCGTAGATGCCAATCACCACAATTTAAAAAACCTTTCAGTAACAATCCCTTTAGGAGTTTTTGTTGCAGTGACAGGAGTTTCAGGCTCTGGAAAATCATCTTTAGTCACAGATATACTCTATCCCTCTCTTTCCAATATTTTACAAGGCTCTAGCCTTCCTGTTGGCAAACATGGCGATGTAGAAGGAATCAAATATCTCGATAAAGTGATTGCAATTGATCAAACACCTATTGGACGAACTCCAAGGTCCAATCCTGCAACATACAGCAAACTTTTTGATGACATCCGCGATCTTTTTGCCTCTCTTCCGCAAAGTATGGCGCAAAATTATAAAGCAGGCAGGTTTAGTTTTAACGTAAAGGAAGGATCTTGTCCTCACTGCGAAGGTGTTGGTATGACAAAGATCGATATGGATTTCATGGAAGATATTTGGGTCCTCTGCGAATTTTGTAAGGGCAAGCGTTTTGATGCAAATACGCTCTCAATAACCTACAAAAACAAGAATATCCACGACATCCTCGAGATGACAGTTTCCGAAGCTTTAAGCTTCTTTGAAGCCCTACCAAAAATCAAAGAAAAAATCCAAACCCTTGAGCAAGTAGGCCTCGGCTATATCAGACTCGGCCAAGCCTCTCCTACTCTGTCCGGAGGAGAAGCGCAAAGAATCAAGCTTGCCAAAGAACTCTCTAGACCTTCAACCGGAAAAACCGTTTACATCTTAGATGAGCCTACAACAGGCCTACATTTTTTCGACGTGCATAAGCTTTGTAAAATCCTTCAGAAACTAGTAGACCTTGGCAATACCGTTATCGTGATCGAGCACAATATGGAGCTTGTCAAAACAGCGGATTGGATTATTGACTTAGGACCTGAAGGTGGCTCTGGTGGAGGGAAATTAGTCGGAGAAGGAACTCCGGAGTCCATTGCAAAACAAAACACACCAACTGGCCACGCTCTGTCTCGTGCTTTATTTGCTAAAGGCTTAGTGCAAGAAAAGAAAACTCTTCCTCACATCGCTTCAAAAATCGAATATCTCACAGTTGAAGGGGCCTGCGAGCACAATTTACAGCATGTCCATGCGAAAATCCCAAGAGAAAAGATCACAGTATGCACAGGACCTTCCGGCTCAGGAAAGACTTCTTTCGCCTTCGATACGATTTATGCGGAAGGGCAAAGACGCTATATCGAATCACTCTCTGCCTACGCCAGACAATTTGTCAAACAAATGCCAAAGCCAAAAGTTGATGAGATCGACGGTCTTTCTGCAGCCATTGCAATTGAGCAAAAAAATCAGGCGGGCAACCCCAGAAGCACCATTGGGACCATGACAGAGACGTATGACTTTTTACGTATCCTTTATACTCATTTAGGAATTGCTTTCTGTCCGGAAACAGGAGAAAAAATCACAACGATCAGCAAAGAGTACGTTTTGGAAAAACTTCTTGAATTTCCAGAAGGGACGAGACTGCATATCCTTTCCCCTCTCAAGATATCTAGAAAGGAGTCTTTTTCTGATCTGCTTGATCGAGTAAAGAAACTTGGATTTTTACGAATTAGGCTTAATCAAACCTATTATGAGCTTGATGAAGAAATCCCGTTTGATCCGAAAAGAAAAAATGAATTAGCTATTGTCATAGACCGTGTTGTCATCACAAAAGGGATTGCTTCTAGACTTCTAGAGGCGATTGATTCTGCAACTACTTTCTCAGGCAATACTATGCTTATAGATTGCAATGGAAAAGACTCCTATTACAATCTAGCTTTTGCAGTTCCAAGCACGGGAAAATCCTATCCACCCATTACACCTCATACGTTTTCTTTCAATACAGCACATGGTATGTGCATGGATTGCCTAGGTCTTGGTTTTCAGTATGGCGCAAACTTTATCGGGCATCCAGAACTTCGAAAGTATACCCCTCTTGCCATCTTAAAACAGTTGTGGAAAGAATACGCGAATGACACAGCTTTTGAACTTGCACTAAAATTCTTGCAAGAAGAAGGAATTGATCCAAAAAAACCCCTGCATAAGCTCACAAGTGATGAACTCCAACTTTTCTTCAACGGGTCTAAAAAGAAAATCCCCTCCCCCTTAGGAAAAAAACTTTCTTTCTCCTGGCTTGGTATCAACCATGTCCTTGCAAGAGAAATAAAAATCAGACGAGGAGAGATCCGTGAATTTTTGATTCCATTCATGGATACGAGTGTATGCATTTCTTGTAAAGGAACTAGATTAAATCCTCTTGCCCGCAATGTAAAAATAGAAGATGTGAGCATCGCAGATCTTTGCCATTTTTCTATCGATAAAACGTTTTCATTCCTATCTGGCGCAGCAAAAGCAAAATCGTGTCCTAAATTTCTTGAAGAGACAATCGACCAGCTTATGCAACGCCTTAAATTCTTACGAGAAGTAGGTCTTGGATACCTCTCATTAGACCGCAGCGCACCTACACTCAGCGGAGGAGAGACGCAGCGCATTCGTTTAGCTAAGCAGCTTGGAAGCGGACTTACTGGCTGTCTTTATGTCCTTGATGAGCCCACAATTGGACTCCATCCCCATAACAACTCTCTTTTGCATGAAGCTCTTATCAAACTACGCGATTTAGGTAATACCCTGATTCTTGTAGAGCACGACCCTATGACAATTCAAATTGCAGACTATATCCTCGATTTTGGACCACAGGCAGGCATACATGGTGGAAAAATCACAGCAAGAGGAACGTATAGCGAGATCTTAGAAAACCACTCTTCTTTAAGCGGTGATTACCTAAGTGGACGAAAGTGTATTCCTATCCCTTCAAAAAGAAGATCTTTGAAAAAATGGATTTCACTTAAAAAAGTTTCCACGAACAATTTAAAAAACATTGAAGTAAAAATTCCTATCAAGGCTTTTACTTGTAT
>JABEVM010000115.1 GCA_013041585.1 Chlamydiota bacterium | reverse complement strand
TAATAAATGGTTCCGCGTTTGGATCTAAAACGATAGATAACAAAGCGTTTAAAGCTCTATCATCATCATATTCTCCGAGATACATAGCTGCATCGTCTCTTTCGTCAACACGAGCATTAATATCTATTAAAATTTCAACTAATAAGCCTATTCGATCCATGTCCGTCCTTTTCAATTTTTATTCTAACGGTATATGAGTTCCTATTTCTGATGATCCTATATTTTGAGGGGTAAATGGATTAATGTAACTATTTCCATTTGCATCTAATCTAGCATCAAATCGCGGTATGTTGCTTCCTGCTTCTAATCCTGGCCTAAAACTAGCTTCCGGTTTTATCCTTAGATTCCACTCAAATTTACCATTTTTATAAGTTCCCCATTTCTCAGGTCCTCCATTAGGATTAGGCAATTTTTCCCATCCTCTACTTTCTGCCCAGCTTCGCAGAATACGGATATTATTTTTTCCTGCCTCTGAAAGGTTACTAGCTGCTTGATGAAATCGATTTAATTGTACATTTTTTGGATTTAATACAGAACTTCCGGTTAGTATTCGAGATTCACTTACTGACAAATACGAATAGGAAACTACAGTCTGCGCAGCATTTATAATGTTAGCGCCACAAATACTGGCTACAAAAGCTACATATCCATTTATTACAGGAGGCAGATCAGCTTTTATTAAAAGCTGGTCTGTAGCGGAAATTCTGTGCTGACCGTGAAAATTCATGCGCATTCCTGTCACAAAGTTATCTGCGCCATTAAATATTAAGTACCCTCCTAAAGGAATGGCAAAGCCGCTGCTTCCTATTGTTAAAGCAGTACCGATTCCCATTTGTATAGCTCCACCCCACATCAACATAGAACCTGTTAAGCGAGTACGAAACTCACTGTTAAAGAAACCGGCTGTGGTGGGTTCTATCGTTTTATAAACGGGAGAATCAAACCTTCCATCAGGATCATAGTAGTTAATCGGATCTCCGCCAGCATACGTATATAAATCTAAACACATCGGATAGCTAATCGGATCCGGAGAGATAAATCTTCCGATCACAGGATCATAGTATCTAGCTCCCATCCAAATGAGGCCTGTCGGGTCTAAACTCTTGCTTTGCCATGTAAGGGACTTGGCAAAGCCAAGAAGCGTGGATTCAGTTGGATACGGGAAACCTTGAGGCCCGTAGGCTGAAGGGATATCATAATTCCAGGAAATTCCCTGTTCAGAAAGAACCCCAGTGAGGTTATTCAAGGCATTGTGGACAAGTTGAACGTATGATCCATTCTCATCGATGATGGCATCGCATGAGTTTGGACCGTAGATTTTCCAGAAAATTTTGTTTTTAACCTGAACACCTATCTCTTGGAATTCTGTTTCCGGATCGTAGAGAGAATTTGTTACGATCGTCTCTCCTCGTATAGGTGTATAGATAGTTTGTATACGTCTTCCGAGGGCGTCATAGGAAGCTTTCCAGGCATATGTGTCTGCATAAAAATCAGTGAGCCTTCCCCATGGGTCATATCTCAGTTCTTTTCTGTTATAGGAGGTAATTTGTCCCATATCATCATAGTGGGTACCGGTTCTATAACCTTTGATCTCCTCGTTGCAAATTTTTCCAAAAGGATCTAGACCATTTTCCTGAACTTTCCATGTTGGTGCTGCTGTACGAATACCAAGACCCGGGCTGTCAAAGTCAAATTCATACGTCTCATTTTGCATAGTTGTCTGAGCGGATACTACAAGAGCAGATTGTAAATGTCCTCGACTGGTGTAGGTAAATACTCTCTCTTGATTATTTTCTCTATGAGAGGCAAGTTTACCGGATTTATTCCATCCTAAGAACTCTTGATAGTTGTTGCCAAAAATCTGAGTATGAATCCTTTCCGGAAGTGCTGATTTGTTATACTGAATCTTTCTACTGCTAAAAGGACCATGCTCTTCTATGAGAGCTCCGCTTGTATCGTACGCATAGGATAATTGTAAATTATCTACCCAAACTCCATTTACTCTACCATTTTGATAGAAAAAGCTTCGTATATGATCACCGATTTGTAAGGTTCTTCCTACTTCGTTCCAAGTTTGCTTTGTCTCTTGGATAGTCTCTGAATTGAGAGAAATAATTTCTTCTGTAAGGCGTCCTGATTTATCGTAAGAGCGTTTGATAAGAGACTTTTCTTCACCTATCTCTTCTGCAGTTAAAAGTAATCCTCTTGGGTCGTAGGTATACAGCCTTTGCCATCCATCCATGTCTTCTTTGATACGTCTTCCTTGAGAGTCATAGAGGTATTTATGAATACGCTCCATCGGATCTTGAGCTGCAATGAGATGCCCATTTTCGTAAATATAGTTCCAAACTTGCGAAGACCTACCATCCGCTTCTAGTTTTTCAAAACATTTTCTACCCATGAGATCATAATCAGCTATCCAATTTACGCCTCCTGGAAGATGATATTCTATCAGATGAGAATCTGCATCGTAGACATAGGTAAGTACGGCTCCATCAGGTAGAATTTTTTCGATTATGCGACCGAGAGCGTCATATTCTTGTTTTGTTATTCTTCCTTCTGCATCACTAAAAGAGATACAATTACCACAGGCATCATATTCGTAATGGGTGGACAACTCTCCTACTTTGATTTGGATTGGTTTACCAAAAGTATTCATCCAAGTAGTCGTGATAATTTCACCTTGGATTTTCGTTTGTATATCCAACTCCAGATCATAGCTTATGGAAGATTGCGCAATGAGCGTATCGTGAGCATCAAAAGTTTCTTCACTTGCTACTTGACCTGCCTCATAACGCTGAATTGTTTTTTCTCCACTTGGAAGAGTGCATATAATGCTGTCGCCTTTGTAGCTCCATGTAGTTTTTTCACCGGTTGGAGAGGTTTTACTTGTTAGGCGATTTAATCCATCAAAGGTTTGCTCCCAAATAGCGCCAGCTGCATCGGTTGTCCGAATTATGTTGCCTCTTTCGTCAAGTTCTTCGAGGACTATGAACTTTTGCTCCCCTGTTTCATCCACGTGAGTACGTTTTATTTGATTATTTTCATCATCATACTGTGTTTCAAAAGTAATTCCATTTTTAGTTTCTCGAACAACACGTCCAAAAAAGTCATAGACAAGTGAGCTTTCTGAATCGTCGGCATAGATTTCTTTTTTTAGTAAACCGTTGGTGGTATACAGCTTTGTTGTTTTGGCTCCACCGGGAGAAGTAGTAGACTCAAGCAAGCCACCGGCTTCATAAGTAAAGGTAGTAGAGAGATCTTCCTTTGTGACGCTAATGACCCTTCCTAAAGCATCGTATTCGCGATATGTACAGACACCTAGTGGATTTGTCTCTTTAATAAGATGATCTCTAGTATCATAGTCATAAAGAGTAAGGGCAAGCTCATTTGAAGGGGTAAGCACTTGTTCGAATGTTTTTACAAGTCCTGAGGCGTTATAATCAAAAAAGATAGCATTTTGTAAATTCTTACCATGTTGTTCTATGAGCTGATTATTTAAGTTGTACTTAGAGTGCGTTGCAGAGAGTACTTTACCTGAACGTGTAGACACTTCGGACTCGAAGCAATTACCGACAAGGTCATATTTATTTTCTTGGATACTATCGGCAGTGGTTTTTTTAACACATTGGCCTTGGAGGTTGTACTCATATTCTGTGACAACATCAGGATCAGTAGCTCCTGCTTTCTGGATTATTTTAGTCGGAAACCCTCTCTCGTCATACGCATATTCGGTGATGGCATTATGAGATCCATCTTTAGTCTTTCCTTGTTTTTCACTTTTGATTTGACCTTGTGATGAATATTCTAAATCAACAAAAGAGAGCAGAGTTTTTTCATAATATTTTTCTATTCTCTTTGGTAAATAAGCAAAAGTTAAATCATAAGTAGTAACAGTTCTTCTATGCAGAACTTCTTCCTCGGTGCAGAGATTTTGTGCGTTATAGGTAAATTTCTTAGCGATATGTGAATCGCCGCTTCCTGTCAGATCTTTTCCTTCCATTCCAATTTCTATTGGATTGCCCCGGCTATCGTATAGGTAATAGGTAGTTAAACCGCGTTTGTCAGTCGTTGATTTTAGGCTTCTTGGCCAAGCACCAGTTGATAAACTGTCTGCCGACAAATGATCTAGTTTCCAAGGGAGTATTGTTTCTGTCTCTGCATCAAACCAAGCGAATTCATTGATAAACCAAGACTGTAATGTTTCATAACCTAATGGATCGATAATTTTATAAATTTGGTTATTGAAGATTTTATATGTGGTGATAGCATCCGAGGAATCTTTTACGCGAGTGATGCAGTATACCATACTTTCATCTTCGTCATAAATAGAACGCTGGCCATCTTCAATATATTCAAATGAAACACTTGGGACAATTTGCTGCTCTAGTCCAACTGGAGTACGTTGCTCTATAACTCTACGCATATCATCGTAGACATTTTCTAAAACTCTTCCAAGTGGTTTGGTTTCACGAATGATTTGATGAGAATGATCGTATTCGTAGCAAATGGTAGCATCGTTGGGTAAAGTTACCTTAGCGAGATTACCAATAGCATCATACTCATAGGATACTTTGCGACCATCTTTTGCTTCTATTTCATATACATTTTTGGAGGTATAACTAAAACGTAAATAGGAACCATTTGAGCTTTTAACAAAATCAAGCTGTTTATCATCATTATAAGTGAATGTAAGAGTGTTTCCGGAGTGATCAATCCATTTTTTCAAAAGATTGTTTTCAAAAATTCGTTTAGAGCCATCACAGCCATACAAAATTTTGTTTTCATCTTTTTTCTCGATATAGGCATGGAAAGGATTTGCCGTGCTGCCAATCCCTCTTTTGTTAAAATTACTTAGATCTGGATTATCTTCAGGATCAACTATCCACCTGGAAGTTGCAACATCGTGTCTATAAACAATTATAGTGCCATCCTTTTCTGCTGCATAGATTTTACCATCTTCTTCGACAAGAAATGGATTTAGACTTAATTTCCATCCACAGCCGAGTATTCCTGGAAGAGTGTTTTGATTGTTGTAGTTGCGCCGGATTTCTAAAGGGAAGGGCCCTGGTAGTGTCAGATCAAGTTCATCTACGTAAAAAGCTCCTGTGACAACATCTACAGGATCTCCAACAATATAAGAATAAGATTTATGATCTAATCTGACATCTGATTTAAGATTTGAAGATCCAACGAGTAAAGAAAGCGTTGCGACGGTAGATTTGTGACCTTGGCTTATGGATGAGGATGTTTGTTTTGCATCAGTCTCAATCGAAGGAATGGAGTTCTTTTCAAGAACTAGGTACGTAGTTCCATTCATATTAGATTGCGATTTGAAGTTTATCTCTCCAGGCATACGTTCATGTAAAAAAGAAAAGAACTGATGGTTTCCAACATTTGCCGGTGCGTATATCTTGGATCCGGAAGAAATAGAGACAACGGGAAGAGAAAACTGTATTGGTGTAATCGCATTCCACTGAGGGATGTTAGGCATACTCAGTGATCTGATAACCGAAGATCCTGCAAAATTCGATACGTAAGAAAAATTACTCGCGAAGTTAGTAAAATTCATGGCATGAACTGTAGCTATAGCATTCGAAGAAGCTAAAATACCTTCGAAAGAAGAAAAACTAACATGATTGAAAGAAGGAGCTATATATGGTGGCAGTGCAATACTAGGGGTATTCGGCATTGCTTGTTGATTCATCCCGAAATTTGAAGACCACATGGGTAAACCGAAAAGACCGCTTGATAAAGGAGATCCAATTCCTCCATTGAGCATCCTTGCATGATCTGATAGTAAAGCATGAGGTTTAGTAGGATGAACAACGAGAGTTCCCATGCCCTTATAAAATGGAGGTTGGAACGCGTTCCCATCTTGGCTGGATATAAAATTGGGGGTCATGTACACCAAAGCATAATCTCTATCTGGATCAGCATTTTCTGCTTTTCCTCCTAAAACGCTTTCCACAATAGCCCATTGCAATTTTGCATTCTTTTTTATCTCATCAAAATTAAGTTCTGTGAGGTGGGGGAAATGAAGATTTTTTGCTATTTCGGGTGAACTTTCTATATCGGCTAAGATTTGTTTGCTGAGCACAAGAAATCCAACCCCGGGTAATCCTTTTTTTTGATGTTCTAAATGAGCTAATTGAAGAAGTTTAACAGTTGAAACCGCATATGGATCTTTAAACGCTTCTTTTAAAACCTGATGTTCTTGAGAAGATTGATCAACACATGCAAGAGCTAAAAATTGTCTTGTCGCTATACGTTCTTGTAGCATACAAGAAGAAAAATTCTGAGGTGGAGGTGAATCAGAATTAAACCAAATCATGTCAACTTGTGGAGATTTGAGGTTTGGAATTCCTTTTAGAGGTCCCTCAGAAAGATCGGGTGATAACTTCGCAAGGCCAAAAGCAAAAATTGTTTTAGGGGTAACATTATGAAGATTTGCAAGAATTTTCTGAGATTTACAACACTTTTCAAAATAGGCTTCTCCAATATATGAAAGAAGAGCATGCACTTTTTTTTCTTCATTGGTTTCTTTTGTATACCGATCAAGAAAAAGAGAAGAACCTCTTGAATTTGTTCCTCCAAAGTGAAGACAAAGGGATGCACTCGTTCCTTTTGCAAAGGATAGAGTTTGCTCTTTACAAGAAGTTGGATTTCCTACTTTTGCATCATAAATAAGTTTAACATTTATAGTTTGATCTATTGGACCCAAAAATAAAGTTTTTTCGTCTTTAGACCCTAGCTGCAAATGAAGAACGTGGTTGATCTCCTCTTTAGGAGAAAATCGAATCGAAAAAGTATTCCCATCAATATCCGAAAGAATGTGTGTTGTCTCAATCTTTTTCTTCGGATCTTCTGCAGAAGAAAGCTCAAGTTTTATTTTTGCAAAGATATCGCTATCTTTATTTAAATCTGGGATGATACGGAAATTTTTTATAGTAGGGCATAAAAAATCATTCCACGACACATACTGTTTTTTCAAAATGGATCGATGCACTCCTACATCTTGTAATGAAGCCCCTTTTTTTCTGAGCTCTTCTTCTACAAAGCGAGTAAAGAGAACTCCTAATGTATCGTCTCCATCTGGTCCAACATGCTTTAAAATTTCTTCGTCATTTGTTAAATACCGCAGAATAAAAAGATCGGGGCTCGCATAATCTTTGGGTAGCAAACTGTATAAATTATCACCTGTTTCTACTTGCATATCTTTCATCCAGGGAAAAAGAGAAATCCAATTTTCTCCATTATAAAAGCGAACCCAAGGATAATTGAGTAAAACCTCTCCTTCTCCGTCAAGCTTTGTAGATAACATATTTTCTACAAAATATTTCGGGAGAGAAATCGGATCCCCTTCAGCATAAACTGCCTGAAATCCAGCTTCTCGTAAGAGGTAAACAAGAAACATACATTGCTCCCAAGGAGAACCTTGCTTTTCTAAAAAGATATCGTTGATACTTCGATGAATCGGAGGGGCTTGCAATATGCCGTTGTTTCGATAAATAAACGGATCGACAAGGTCTATTTCATTATAAACATATTGTACGAGTAGCAGTGGATCACTTTTCAAGTCTTCTATAAAACGAACAAGAATAGGCGAGGGGGTTAATTTGTTTACCTTAAGATCTCCTTTCTCTTGCTTTGAATTGAAAAGATTTACATTAGTTTTTCTAAGTGGTTTATTTACAAAAGGTAGATTAGGTTTGCGTAGAGCCTTCAATTGCCATGGAAGAGGCTCTGAAATGTTGAATTCGTACAATAAAGTAGCTTCAAGAGAAACAGAAAATCTATATGATGAAGGAATCCCTTTTTGCTTGATCAATACCGACGATTTGCATGTTTGATCAGGATCAATTTCCAAATGCAAATCAATACCAAATTGAGTTTGCAGTTTTGTTTCAGGTATGAAAACTTTTCCGCAGTTAATAAGATATTCCTTCCATGAAAGAGTGGATTTTTGAGGAATAGGAATCTTTTCTTCGTGAATTACTTGATCGTTTTCATAGACTTTTACAGATAAATTTAAAATAGGCGAGTCACTTTGAACTAAAAATTGGTAAAATCGCTCTGCATACAGAGAGAAAATCTTTCCATTTTTACCATTTTGACCAGTTAGAGGAATAACGCAGGGACGAGATGTATTTTGTAAAATATCCAAGAAAGGTTCATTAGAGCATAAAGTAGAGGCTTTATCGGCATATAGGAGTTGTCTGCGTTTTTTCTCTCTTAATTCAAATTCCTCGTGTGTAAGAAAAGAGGTATTTTTTGTTAGACGAAATGAGTCCTGTAAGATCTCAAATTTCGAAATATTTTCTTGCAGTATAGAAAGTTCTTTCTTATCTATCTCTTCGCATTCAATGAGAGCCTCTGCGATTGGAATCATTCGTTTTTGTATTTCGAAAGATCCTCGTGTTAGGTTGGTCGCTTCCAGGGCTTGTTTCTCAGTTTGTAAAAGATTCCATTTCGTTTTTAAGTTTATCTTTTGATCCTGAGCATATTTGGGCCACTTCTCAGCATCATTTTTACATCTTTTCTCACATGCTTGTAGTTGCTCTAGAGTCTTCTTTATGTCCGCTTTTTCTTTCTCTAGAGGAAAAGGTGTAAGAATAGCGCTGGCTTCTGAACATCTTAAAATTGCTTCTTTATAGGTTTTTTCTGCATCATTTAGATTTTTAACTACCTTATCAGTCTCTTTAAGAGGCCGGGGATCCTGTTCTTTCTTAATTGCCAGCTCTGCTTTTTCTAGCCCATCTGTATAGATAATAATGGCTTTTTCTAGTGATATATTTTGTTTCCCTAGCCGCAACTGAACTAAGTTGTCTTCCAGCTGCTTTTGATAGTCTTGTAAATTTTGCGGAAAACTCAGAGTATTTAAAAGCTGGACTCTTGCTAGCAATTCTTCGGAAGGAGATATAGTATTCTGTATGGCGTCTATAGCATCTTGTAAGAGAGTAGTTTTGGCCATTCCCTTATAATTTTTAGCCTTTTCTATTTTATCTTTAGCATCCTCCGACCAACGACTTATCAGAGCATTTCTTGGATTCACAAAACCTTCAAATTCGGCAATCCACTTCTTCTGGAACCAATCCAATTTTGGGAGATAATGATTGTTTTTTCTTATATTTACAGAGAGTTGCCAATCCTTACGCCATTTCTTTTGGGAATGCTTTTGAAGATCATTTACAATCTCATCCAAATGGAAATTGGCTTGCTTGCAACTTCGAAGGCCATTGCCAAGAATTTCGTCAACCTTTGCATCAAGGTTTCCTCTTTGATCCGGCTTAAGCTTTTCATATTCTTTGATGCGATTTTGGAAATCCTTTGATAAGTTGACTGCATAACCATTAATTCTCTTACAGTCTCCTTCAGTTAAGTTTGTTTCTTCTGCATAAAGGAGGATCGGAAATAGAAGGGTCAAGAAAAGAAAAAGACGTATATTTTTCATGCAAACTCTCTTTTTTAGAAAACTGCAAATATTAAGAATTTGTAAAGATGTATAATCCTAGAAAAATTCCATGTCTAGCAATTTTTAGTTTTTGATCATTGAAAATAGGTTTTTTTAACCAAATTATATGGAAAAGTGTAAGAATTATCTGTGCGTAAACTCAAACTACTTGTTTCGGTAAATCTTAGCCTATTTTTTAAAAGGACTATCGAACTTATATTCCTTTTTCATCTCATCTAGAATTTTTTTGATGTGAGCATCAGCAACTTTTAAGCTTTCTGTCATGTCTGAAATAAAAGAATCCTTATTTTTCTCTATTGCAGGAGGTTCTATTTCCTGTTCTGAGTTGCCATCTAAAAGAACTTTTTCATCAGGTACTTCAATGAATCTTTCTTCCATATCAGCTAAAGTGTAGATTCTTCCCTTTTTTAGTTCTTCGTAATATCTCTCAATAACCAAAGGATTCGACTCAATAAGAGCCTCATAACGAGAAAGGTCTTCATTCCCAATTGGATTGGGAGTAAAATAAACGTTGGTACCGGAATTCTTTGATATATCTACACAGCGAAATGAAATGCTATCTCCAGGCAAATAGTGCTGTATGCTGATTGCAAAAAAGAGGGTTACCGACTTTTCATTATCTTGGGGAAAAGTTCGCCCTGATGGATGGATTTCTTGAACAAAGCATCCTAAATCACGATAAAGAAATTTATTGCAAGTAATTACAAACAACTCGCCTTTTGGGAAATTATCAACAACGAGTAGATAGTCGCAGATATTTTCCTCTTTAAGATTTTTAGGAGCTGGAATGACTTTTAAAATAGGTCTTGAAGAATCTTCGGCAACAGCTATATTTATGAAGCACAGCGCTGTAAAAACTAGGAAAATTATTTTTAATTTATCCATTTTTACACCTGACTTTGAATGTTCGATGAAAATATGGTGCTCTTTGAAACAATTGAAGGCAACAGACTTTTATTATCTAAGAACTTCAAGTTCTATTG
>JABEVM010000114.1 GCA_013041585.1 Chlamydiota bacterium | reverse complement strand
TTTTAAAAAAGCTACTTGCTAACCTAAAGTGATCAAGACAACAGTCGCTTTCTTTCTAAATAAGGATTATCTAAACCATGACGATTTATAACGTTCTCTATTTTCTCTTAGCTGCATTCGGTCTAGGAATTTTGATTTTCATTCATGAACTAGGCCATTACTTTATGGCAAGAAAGGTAGGGATGAAAGTAGAAGCTTTTTCCATTGGTTTTGGAAAAGCGATCTATAGCTGGAGATGGCAGGGTGTAGAATGGAAAATAGGCTATCTTCCCTTTGGTGGCTATGTTCGTATTGCGGGCATGGAAAAACAAGGAAAGCTAGAGCCTCATGAAATTCCAGATGGATATTTTGGGAAAAGCCCCTTAGATAGAATTAAAGTTACGGTGATGGGGCCTGTTGTAAATATCGTTTTTGCCTTTGTTCTCTTTGTGGCGATTTGGATGTTGGGAGGACGAAGTAAATCCTTTTCAGAATTTACCCATTATGTTGGCTATGTAGATCAAGAAAGTGAACTTTTTCAAGAAGGACTCAGGCCTGGTGATCAGATCACTGCAATTGATGGAAAGCCCTATAAAGGATTCCAAGATCTTTTTTTTCAGGCCATTTTCGAAGATAAGAGTGGAACTCTTCAGGGTAATGAAATTAATTATGCGGATGGAGTTAAAACTCCTTTTACCTTTTCTTTAGCGCCTATCCAAGAAGGCCGCGGCCTTGGAAGAAAAATCCCTGAAATGAATATGATCCTGCCTGCAAGTTATGCAATTTATGAGAGCAGTCTGGAGAATAATCAAAAGCTTTTGGGAAAAGATTCTCCAGTATATGAAAGTGGGATTCAACCGAAAGATCGGATTATTTGGGCCAATGGCGAATTAGTATTCTCTACTGCAGAGCTTCAGTCTATTGTAAATGAATCTAAAGCCCTTCTTACAGTATCTAGAGGAGATAAGGTTTTTGTGTCCCCGATCCCTAGAATCTTAGTTGGCGACCTCCGTCTTAGTCCAGTTGAAAAAGCTGACATTGATGATTGGAGAAATGCATCTGGACTTTCAACGAAGCTCGAGCAAACCTATTTTATTCCTTATAACCTTACGCAAGACTGTGTAGTTGAAAGCGTTCTTACATACATCAATCAAAATTCACGAGAGAATATCCATGTTCCTTCCGCAAGATCCTCTTCTGAAATCGCTCTTGAACCAGGGGATAAAATTTTAGCTGTCAATGGAATCACCATCTCTACTGCATCTGACATGATCCAACCTTTACAGAAGAAACAACTTCATGTGATTGTGAAAAGAGGAGAGGACATGACTCCTGTATCCTGGAAAAAAGCCGATGAGATGTTTGAGAGTTCTTTTCCAGTCGATCAGATTCAATCGATCGCCTCTTCCATAGGTACAGCCAAGATGATCAAAAGCCTTGGAAATTTATATCTGCTAGCTCCTATTGAACCTAGACCTTTTGCAGAAATCTTTGAGAACGATAAGAATTTTTTATTACAGATCGAAGATGCAAAAAAAGCGATCGCCGAGATAAAAGATCCTGAGCAAAAAGCAAAGGCGCAAAGTCAATTTGAAGCTGAGCAGAAAAGATTAATTCTAGGTATTAATTTGCAAAACAAGATGGTGATCTACAATCCTTCTCCATTTGTTCTTTTCTCCGATGTTGTAAAGCAAACATACCGCACTCTTTCAGCTCTAGTTACAGGAGTTGCAAACCCAAAATGGTTAAGCGGTCCTGTCGGGATCGTACAAGTAATGCAAATTAGTTGGAGCACGGGAGCGAAAGAAGCGCTGTATTGGCTTGCGCTCATTAGCTTTAACTTAGGGGTTATGAATCTATTGCCGATTCCCGTTTTAGACGGAGGGCATATCTGCTTTTCTCTTTATGAGATGATAACGAAAAAGCGCATTAAGCCAAAAACGATGGAAAGGCTAATTATTCCTTTTATCGTCATTTTGATCGCCTTTGCGATTTTTGTAACCTATTACGATATTAAACGCTTATTTGGGTTTTTCTCTTAAAGAATTAGGTAGGCCAGGTTACTTGTGGAAGCTGAGCCGCTAATTTTGCTAAAGATGGGCGTTTATATTCATTGATGGTTAGGGCTTGCCAAACAAGATGCTCTGGTGTGTTAGGATTGGGCTCTCCAAACCATCTTTTTTGCGCTGTTGACAGACGATCTAAAATCTTAGTTTTTGAGTCATGTTTTCCCCAAGGCAAAGTGCCCATTTCTAAAAGTTTGAACATCGTGCATCCAAAGCCCCAAACATCATTGTTTTGTTTCACTTTATCTTGAAGAGTGAAATCGTCAGCAAGATAGGCTTTTGCAAATTCGGGAGAGCTATATGTGATTGTTGAGCAGGGACGTACTAATTCCATTTCATCATCTTCGTCGCATATTGTATCAAGGTCAGCAATCTTAGGTATGATTTCGCCGGTTGGTGACTTTTTGAGTAAGATGTTACCAGGTTTAACATCGCGATGGACGCAACATTCATTTTCATGAAGTTCGGATAAAGTTATTAGAACTTGGGTGAAAATGTTTTTCTTGTCTTTCAAAGAAAGTGATCGTTCCCGTATGGCTGTACTTAAGTTACCCGCATCACAATATTCTAAAAATACTCTTGTTTTGATTTCATTAAATTCGGGGTGTCTAAACTTTTTAAGCTCTTTTTCTGAGCGTGAGTACGTGACAACATAGTTACATTGTATAAACCCTTGTATGTGGGAAAATCTCGTGTAATTGTCAAGCTCATCTTCAGTTGCGGATTCCTTAAAGCTTGCAGAAGCATAGGGTGTGCCGGCTAAATCAACCGCAAGAGTTACGATTTTGTAGGAACCTTTTCCAAGCAATTTATCCCTTTCTTGCTCATTGGGATTGTTTGTTCGATTTAACAGTACAATGACATGCCGATCTTTTGTAAAGACCAAGGATCTTTCTAAAGAGTTGGTTCTGCGGACCAATAAATTAGATCCGAGCTTTGCTACTTCATCCGAATATATCATATTGTAAAGTTGTACAAACTGATAAATACCATGGATTGTTTGAAGGGAAAGATGAGGCGCATGTGTTCTGAGTGGGCTAAATTCAAGGGGATTAAAAAAATTAGAACTTAGGTTACTTGGGCCTTGCTGCTGAGGGGAAATGACGGTTAGATCGTGAAGTGAAAGCACTGGGGATTTATATATATCATCCGCTGGGGTATCTTTGGGCTGATCATCCATGCATTCAGTTTCTCTAGGAAATAATTCCTTTTGCAATTCAATATGCCTATAGGTCCTAGTGTCTTGGCAAGAAGTCGGTTGCACGCACTGCTGCATACTCGAACTAGAAATTCGGTCATCGCACAGTATAGCAGAAATGGGCGGTAAAAAAGTTGAGTATTGGGCACTGATAGTTCTAAACTCTGGTATTGATGTCGTTTGGATGGGGGCATTGCACAGCATTGCAGAGATTGGCGGTAAGGATGGGAATTGGGTATTGTTAGTTCTAAACATGATAGAATATATTATTTTAAAAAAAATGCTTAGTTATTAT
>JABEVM010000113.1 GCA_013041585.1 Chlamydiota bacterium | reverse complement strand
CTCGCCACAAAATTTAAAAATATCTAGACATGACAATACCCTAGTTCGCTTTAATCCAATGAAAATCGCCTCAGCGATTGAAAAAGCTTTCCGCGGGGCAGAACATACAGAAGGGGCCTCTTCTGCAGAAATCATTGAATCAGTGAATCTTCTCACTCAAAAAATTGTAGAGCGCGCTGTCGCACTTTCTAAATCAGGAACTGCCCTACATGTTTCTTTGATCGAAGAAGAAATTGAACAAGCATTGATGAAAGAAGGCTTTTTTCAGGTAGCAAAACAATTTATCCTCGAGCGCGCCGGAGTTAAAGTTAAAGATACGCGTTCTAAAGAAATCGCTCGTATTTTGGATGAGCCAGTAAGACAATTTACTGTAAAACGTAGTGACAACACAACTTACATTGTCACCGAGCAGCAGATTCATAAAAAAATCGAATATGCATGCCAAGGGCTCTCGAACGTATCCGCTCGTGATCTTTTAGAACATTCTATCACCAATTTCTACGACGAGATCCGAGAAAGCGAAGTAGATATGTGCAATATCATGGCAGCAAGAGTAAAGATTGAAATTGAGCCAGCGTATTCAACCGTGGCAGCTCGCCTACTTCTAGATGTTCTTTATAGAGAATCTATGGGTATTGATATTACTCACTCTTCTCTCGACGCAGAGCACCGTAAATATTTTAAAAATTACATTGCCCTAGGTATCTCCTTGCACAGACTGGATCCAGTATTGCAAGAGTTCGACTTAGACATGCTAGGCAAAGCACTCGACCTCAAAAGAGATGATCAGTTCACCTATCTAGGACTACAGACTCTCTATGACCGCTACTTCATCCATGAAGAAAAGAGAAAATTAGAAACTCCTCAGATTTTCTGGATGCGTGTTGCTATGGGCTTAGCGGTTAATGAAGAACAAAAAAATCAGAGAGCCATCGAATTCTATCATATGCTCTCTAGATTTTACTATACATCAAGCACACCGACACTCTTTAACTCAGGAACACTTCATCCTCAGCTCAGCTCTTGCTACCTCTCAACTGTAATGGATGATCTCTCCAACATCTTTAAAATCGTAGCCGACGATGCGCAGCTTTCTAAATGGGCAGGTGGAATTGGTAACGACTGGACAAACGTAAGGGCGACCGGCTCTCGTATCAAAGGAACCAACGGACAGAGCCAAGGGGTCATTCCTTTCCTTAAAGTTGCAAACGATACAGCCGTAGCAGTAAACCAGGGTGGAAAGAGAAAAGGAGCGATGTGCGCTTATCTCGAAACATGGCATTTGGACATCGAAGATTTCTTAGAGCTACGAAAAAATACAGGTGATGAAAGAAGACGTACTCATGACATGAACACAGCGAATTGGATCCCTGATCTATTCATGAAAAGAGTTACCTCTAATGGTATGTGGACTCTGTTTAGCCCAGCTGATACAAAAGATCTCCATGACCTGTACGGAAAAGCCTTCGAGAAGCGCTACGAAGAATATGAAAAGATGGCAGATCAAGGAAAAATCAAACTGTTTAAGAAAATTGAAGCGGTGCAGCTCTGGCGCAAAATGCTGAGCATGCTCTTTGAAACAGGCCATCCTTGGATCACATTCAAAGATCCATCTAATATCAGATCGCCACAAGACCATGTGGGTGTTGTTCACAGCTCGAACCTCTGCACAGAGATTTTGCTTAACACTTCTGTCGAAGAAACAGCTGTTTGCAACCTAGGATCTGTCAATTTGGTCAAACACATGACAGACAAAGGGCTCGATGAGAAAAAATTAGCCTCTACGATCCGTACTGCCATCCGCATGCTCGATAACGTGATCGATATTAATTTCTATCCGATCCCTGAAGCGAAAAATGCAAACCTAAGACATCGCCCAGTAGGTCTTGGACTTATGGGATTCCAAGATGCGCTTTATATGCAGAACATCAGCTACGCAAGCCATGAAGCTGTAGAATTTGCAGATAAAAGCATGGAGATGATTTCTTACTACGCAATCTTAGCATCAAGCGAACTTGCTAAAGAACGCGGCGCATATCAGTCTTATAAAGGTTCTAAATGGGACAGAGGACTTCTTCCGATCGACACAATCGATCTCTTAGAAAAAGAAAGAGGAATGCCTGTAGATGTGGATCGGAGTACGAGCTTAGATTGGAGTGTTGTACGCGAATCCGTTAAGAAATACGGCATGCGCAATAGCAACACTATGGCGATTGCTCCTACTGCGACAATTTCTAACATCACAGGTGTGACACAATCCATTGAGCCGATGTACAAACATCTCTTTGTTAAGTCAAACTTATCTGGAGAATTTACAATCCCGAATACTTTCTTAGTAGAGAAGCTTAAGGCGATTGGTATGTGGGATAAAGACATGCTTGATGACTTAAAGTATTTTGATGGCTCTATCACAGAGATCGACAGAGTTCCTGGGGAGCTTAAGCATATCTTCTTAACAGCCTTTGAAATTGACCCAGAATGGATCATTGAATGCGCAAGCAGAAGACAAAAATGGATAGATATGGGCCAATCTCTCAACATGTATCTTGCAGAAGCAAGTGGAAAGAAGCTACACCAAATGTATCTCCTTTCTTGGACAAAAGGGTTGAAAACAAACTACTACTTACGAACCCTTGCGGCTACTCAGATTGAAAAATCTACAACCGATGTCAATAAACGTGGATTACAACCTCGCTGGATGAAAAACAAATCCGCATCGAGCAATATCCAAGTTGATAGACAAGAAGAAGAGGCCCAAGCTAAACCTCCAAAACCAATGCCTAAGGCTTGTAGTTTGGAAGAGGGCTGCGAGAGTTGTCAATAATACAAAAAATAAAAATAGAGGTTACCTATGCTTAGTTTCGATGAATTAGACACGCAAAAAAACGATACAACCGCCTCAAAACGAGTGAAAGTTAGTGAAAAAAGACTGATCAACAACAACCAAGTCGATGTGAACCAGCTCATGCCCTTAAAATATAAATGGGCATGGGAACATTACATCAATGGCTGCGCAAACCACTGGATGCCGACAGAAGTGCCGATGAGCAAAGATATTGAAATGTGGAAGAACGGCGGCCTCACAGATGATGAAAAGCGCGTAATCATGAGAAATTTAGGTTTCTTTAGTACAGCTGAGAGCTTAGTTGGCAACAATATCGTGCTGGCGATCTTTAAGCATATTACAAATCCTGAAGCGCGCCAATACTTGCTAAGACAAGCTTTTGAAGAAGCGATCCATACTCACACATTCCATTACATCGTTGAATCCTTAGCCCTTGATCAAGGAGAGGTTTTTAACATGTATAACGAGGTCAATAGCATAAATCAAAAAGATGCTTTTGAGATGGAGCTTACAAGCGCCCTTGTAGCTGACAACTTTACTACAAGTACAGTAGAAGGCGCTCAAAAGTTTCTAGAAAACTTGATTGGCTTCTACATCATTATGGAAGGGATTTTCTTCTATAGTGGTTTTGTGATGATCCTCTCTTTCCACAGACAGAACAAAATGACAGGTATTGGAGAGCAATTCCAATACATTCTCCGCGATGAGACGATCCACCTAAACTTCGGTATCGACCTCATCAACTCAATCAAAGAAGAAAACCCAGGTCTCTGGACTGAGAGCTTCCAAAACCATATCGTTGAACAGATTAAAAAAGCAGTCGAGCTAGAGATCCACTACGCGCAAGACTGCCTTCCAAAAGGAATTTTAGGTCTCACAGCCCCAATGTTCCGCGAATATGTGCAGTATATAGCAGATAGACGCCTAGAAAGAATCGGTCTAAAAGCCCAGTATAAATCAAAGAACCCATTCCCTTGGATGAGCGAAACTATTGACTTAGGAAAAGAAAAGAACTTTTTCGAGACAAGAGTCACAGAATACCAATCTTCAGGAAACTTGAGCTGGTAAGTAATTTTAGAGAGCTTTCTACTTTAGAAAGCTCTCTTTTTTCGTTTTCTTTCTGCACCCAAATCCCAAATAACTCATTTATTTATAAGAATTTCCTAAACGACTTGACCATTTTCAGCAACTCGTCGATAATTTCAATTAGGCCACGGAAGAGACTGTTCCTTCGCCATTCGAACAAGTAAAAAAATTAACCCTTGATCAGAGTACATGAAAACCACTTCTTCTTTTTTACGAAACGTCGGCGAATCTTACAATGATTTTACTGTAACCAAAATTTTAGAAATTCAAGAACTGAACTGCATATTAAGAGAACTCACTCACATTCCAAGCGGTGCGCAAGTTCTTCATATTGAGAACGAAGATCCCGAAAACTTATTCTGTTTATCTTTTAGAACACTTCCCTATAGCTCGAATGGTGTTGCTCATATTTTGGAACATACGGTTCTTTGCGGATCGAGAAAATATCCTGTGAAAGATCCATTTTTTGCTATGACAAGAAGAAGCCTAAATACCTTTATGAACGCTCTGACCGGAACAGATTTCACATGCTATCCGGCAGCTTCTCAGGTAGAAAAGGATTTTTATAACCTATTTGAAGTGTATATCGATGCGGTTTTTCACCCGAAACTACCGGAGCTTAGTTTTCTGCAAGAAGGACATCGTTTAGAATTTTCTACACCAGATGATCCAAAAAGTTCGCTTGAGTTCAAAGGTATTGTCTTTAACGAGATGAAAGGAGCCCTTTCTTCAGCAGATAGCAGGCTATGGCATAGCATGCTCGAAAAACTTCTTCCGGATACTACGTACAGCTACAATTCAGGAGGAGATCCCAAAGATATTCCTTCTTTGACGTATGCGCAGCTGATTGAATTTCATGAAACATACTATCACCCAAGCAGATGCCTTTTCTTCTTTTACGGAAATCTTCCTCTAAAAAGACATCTAGATTTCATTGCCGAAAAAGCATTAAAGGGTGTGCTTCCAACCCCTCCTATTCCTGAAATTCCGTTGCAAAAGAGATTTACAAAACCCGTTTACGCAGAAGTCCCCTACCCTGCGCAAGAGATGGAAGAATCTTCTACTCAGCCTATGGTAGCTTTTGGGTTTTTAACAACACCCTTAAAAAATCAAGAGGAAGTCCTAGCCTTGATGCTTCTCGATTCCATTCTTATGGACACCGACGCATCTTTACTTCAAAAGAAACTGATAGATTCTAAACTTTGTATCCATGCCGAAGCGTATATCGATGCTGATATGAACGAAATCCCTTATATCCTCGTATGTAAAGGATGTGAGGAGAAAAACGTCGAAAAATTGCAAAAGCATATATGGAAATCTCTAGAAGAGATTGTAGCTGAAGGGATCTCTTTAGAACTGATTGAATCTTCTTTGCATCAGCTTGAATTTTCTCGTACCGAAATTTCTGGAGACCATAATCCCTTCGGTCTCACACTCTTTATGCGAGCTGCTTTAGCAAAGCAGCATGGCTGTCCTCCAGAAAATGCGTTAACCATCCATACCCTTTTCGACAAACTCCTTAAAGATGCGAAAGAACCCTCTTATTTACCTGGGCTTATAAAAAAATACTTTTTAGAGAATCCACATTTTGTACGGCTCGTCATGCTCCCAGACCCAAATCTCGCTACAAAAGAACTGGGAGAAGAAAAGAAGCTTTTAGAGGACATACAAAGCAAGCTATCTGAAAAAGATGCAGAAAATATTATTAAACAGACGGAAGAACTAGAAAAGTATCAAATTCAAACGCAAAATCAAGACATTGACTGTCTTCCCAAAATCGATCTGAAAGATGTCCCGGTTTATGGCAGACATTTCTCTCTTTCCCAGCACAAAAATGAAACTTTAGAAGTTTTTCATCATGACTGTTTCACGAACCAAATCCTATACGCTGATTTAATTTTCTCTCTTCCCGACATTGCGGAAGAAGACTTAAGCTACTTGCAGCTTTTTATCTCTCTTCTACCTGAATTAGGGGTTGGAAAAAGAGATTATGAAGAAAATCTTTCTTATGTTCATGCTCATACAGGTGGAATTAGCGCTTTTACAAGCACATATCCTCTTGTCATAGATTCCCGCAAAATGGCCCCTGCGCTTCATATCAGAGGAAAGTCCCTTTATCGCAATGTAGATAAGTTCTTCTCTTTGCTTAAAGAAACCGTAACATCTCTTCGCTGTGATGAGGAAGAACGGATTGAAGAACTCCTCATGCAGCTCTACACAATGCTCGAAGACAAACTCAATCGCAATGCATTAAAATATGCGGTTCAAGTGGCCTTTAGCGGACAGTCCGTTACAGGGAAAATTTTTAACAGCTGGTACGGACTCGATTATTTTACTTTTCTTAGAGACATCACGAATAACTTAGATACTTCCCTTCCTAAGGTGATTGAAAAGTTCTCTTTCCTTCGCGAGCAACTGCTCTGCTTAGAAAAACCGCATCTCGTCCTCAGCTGTGATCAAGAGATGTACAAAGCTCTAGAGCGCGAGCATTTTTATGGACTTCTTGATCTACCTCAAAAAAAATACACTCCTTGGAAAGGAGACTATAAACTTCCAATCGTCGCTTCTCAACTGCGTCCAATTAGCGCTCCTGTCGCTTTCAACGTACAAGCAATGCAAACGATAGGATATATTCATCCCGAATCACCAACACTTAGTGTTGCAACCCATCTTTTCGAAAACACGATCCTTCACCATGAGATCAGAGAAAAAGGTGGAGCATATGGAGCAGGAACAAGCTATAGCCCCACAACAGGAAAGTTTTATCTTTTCTCTTACCGCGATCCGCACATTGTCCGCTCTTTAGAGATTTTTCAAAATTCTGCAACAGCTATTTCTAAAGAAAAGTTCACAGAAAAAGATGTGGAAGAAGCAAAACTGAACGCAATTCAACAGCTCGACACTCCCACAAATCCAGGAAATCGCGCCATTGCCGCCTACACCTGGATGCGAGAAGGAAAGACCAAAGAGATGAGACAAGAATATCGAGAGAAAATTCTTTCTGTGAGTGGAAAAGAAATTGCAAAAGTCGTGAATAAAGAAATCCTTTCTAAACTTCCAGAGAGCATTATTGTTTCGTTTGCAGGCAAAGATCTCATTACCAGAGAAAATGCAAAACTTGCCAAAGAAAATAAAGCATTTCCTGTTATTTCTCTTTAGACCTGAAAAAAAAACTTACATTTTGTATCATTTTTTTTGCCATTACTCTATGGTAAAAACTACTATGTAAGATGGAGAAAAAACATATGCTTTTAAAATTTGAACCTAGAACTAGAATCCGCATTCTTGTATCGAGTCTTCTTTCTATCGCTATGACATATACTGGTTGTACGTCTGGCGACAATAGCCAAAACAGTGAACGTCTAACGCATCAATCTGCAAAAGCCCTCACCGAGGTAACTCACGGTGCAACAAACCATTCTATTTCTTTACTTACAAGTAACCCTATTGTAGAGGCTCCCAGCCTACCTACAGAAAATAAGGAAGCAGCAGGTTGTGAATGTGTAAACAAAAAGTCTGGAAATCTTGCTAAAGGTGAATGCAATTGTGCAGCAACGCAGACCTCTAAAGATCTTACCAATAAGGAAATGACCAGCTGTGAATGTGTAAACAAAAACTCTGGAAACCTTGCCAAAGGTGAGTGCAAATGCCCATCAACTCAGACTTCCAAAGAACTTACCAATAAGGAAATGGCCTGCAGTGAATGTGAAAACAAAAAGCCTGATAAAAAAGGCACTGGAAAACTTGCTGTAGCCGCCCCATCCAAAAATAGTAAAGATAGTGAATGTGCATGTACACCCGCTGAGATTTCTAAGCCATTTACCAATGTGGCTAAGAAAGCTACCCCAGCCGTTGTCTTTATAAAAGTGGAAAGTAACGGAAATGACCTCGACGATGGATTTCCGGATGGAAACTCTCCTAATCCTTATGATAATTTCGGAGATGACTTTTTACGTCGTTTCTTTGGAACTCCTCCTAGAGGACAGCAAAAACCTGCGCCTCAGCTAAGCCAAGGCTCTGGATTTCTTGTTACCTCCGATGGATATATCATGACAAACGCTCATGTAATTGCAGGATCCGACAAGATCTCTGTTATCTTGCATGATGGACGTGAGATCGATGCAGTCCTTATAGGATCTGATCCTCATACCGATGTTGCCGTGATAAAAATCGAAGGAAAAGATTATCCCTTTGTAGAATTTGGTAACTCAGATGATATGGATATTGGAGAATGGGTAATTGCAATCGGTAGCCCTTTCCAGTTACAAGCTTCTCTAACTGTGGGTGTGATCAGCGCAAAAGGAAGACAAAACCTTCGTATCACAGATCTAGAAGATTTCATTCAAACTGATGCGGCGATCAACCCAGGAAATTCTGGCGGACCACTCCTCAATCTCTATAGTCAAGTGATCGGTATCAATACAGCGATTGTATCAAGATCTGGTGGATACATGGGTATTGGATTTGCAATTCCAAGTAACATGGCAAAAAATATCATGACACAGATCATTGATAAAGGCGCTGTGACAAGAGGATTCTTAGGCGTGTCCCTCCAACCTGTGGATAAAGATATTGCCGAAGCCTTTAATCTAGAAAAAGTAGAAGGCGCTCTTGTATCCGAAGTTGTCAAAGACTCTCCTGCAGATAAAGGCGGCCTCAAACAAGGGGATATCATCCTAGAGTATAACAACACACCGATAAAATCCTTAGGTGGCTTTAGAAATGATATTTCTCTGATGGAGCCAGGCTCTACTGTAACGATGAAAGTAAACCGTAAAGGTCAAATCATGACGGTCAAAATCCAACTTGGAAAAGCCTCTGACGCTCGAAGCGCAAGCGGAATTTCTCAACAAATTGGTTTTGAAGTAAGTAACCTCACACCGGACATAGCAAAACAACTAGGCTACGACGCAAGTGTGAAAGGTGTTGTGATCACAAAAATTAAACCTGGATCCGCTGCAGCGCTTGCTGGTATGAGACCCGGGTTTGTAATTAAAGAAATCAATGATCAGCAAATAAACAATGTTGATGAATTCAACAAAGTTCTCGACGAACTTGGCACGAAAAAGACGATTAAGCTTTTAGTGAAACAAGGAAATGCAGATCGTTATTATTCTATCAAATTGAACTAGTCAATAGCCTTCTCTCAACCTATCTTCTGGTAGGTTGAGAGAAGCTTTCATTTTATTCACAAAAACACATCTAGTACGAACCATTCTGAATAGATTGGGATGCTATGTATCTTTCAAAATATTAGCATATCTTTCTTGCTGACAACTCAAAAAATCAATTACCATTACCTTCCAACAAATCACTCATTGAAGGATTTTATGAAAAGGTATTTTTTTCTTTCTACTCTGTTAAGCACAGCTATTTTCGCTCAAGATAAGACAAGTCAAATTCAGGACTCTCAAAAACAAGATTTATACCGCAAGGACATAGAGGTCGTTTCGACTCACGGCGAATTCCTGTATTGGAATGTGAGAGAAAATTCTCTGGATTATGGATTAAGAATGAAAGATCCGGAATGGGGTCCTACAAACTTTTTCGCATTAGGAAAATACCAGACAGGTAAATTTACTTATTCACCTGGTTTTCGTGTTGCGCTCAGTTACTACAATGCTCCCGAGTGTTATGAAATGTGGGCTCAATATACATGGTTACATTCTCAAGGAAACAATTCAGCTCATAAACCTTCCGATCCAAATTTATACTTAGATGGAACTTGGCCAGCCTCTTCTTCTCCTATGCTATCAGCACATAGCCACATCAAACTTACCTACAATCTAGCCGATGCTTTTTTCACTCGTGTATTCATCCCTAATCCTAAACTAAAACTCCGTCTTTTAGGAGGCTTGACCGTTGCTTGGATGAACCAAGACTGGAGTATCAAATATTTGAGTGAAAACACCTTTTCAAAACTCAAAAATAATTGGGATTTTTGGGGTATAGGATTTAGAACAGGTGGTACAGCAGATTGTTTTTTAGGGTATGATTTTTATATTACTGCCAAAGCAACAGCTGCCGTTCTTCTAGGAAGGTATCATAATCATGGTCTACAAAAAACAAATTTCATCCCACCTTCCGCATATCCTCCTAGTGCATTCAACACCCATATACCCATTCGAAACGCATACTATGAAGATACCAGATGTGTCTATACAGTCCAATTTGTGGTTGGACCTTCATGGCAAAAGAATTTCTCATCTTCTCGAGTAGAGATTTTTGCAGGATATGAAATCACATCTTGGTTCAATGTGCTTGAAGTATTCCGTTCCATAGCCGGAACGAATGATTATTCCCAGCAAACTATAGTAAATAATGGATCGATGAGCTTAGATGGACTTACAGCCCGTCTTACGATCGACTTTTAATTTATGGCTAAACAAGTGGCTAGAATTAATTTCTCTCAATCTATGCATAGATTGAGAGAAATTCATATTTAAGCTCGGGTTACAGCTTTGATTTGGTTTTCACTGCTGTATACTCAGTAGAGAAAAAGTGTGTCGAGTCTAACTTTTCCACGATACCGTCCATGCAAAAAGATGGAACTATCACAAAAACTCGTTTTCCTGGGAAGGATTCCAAAGTTTTTTCAAGTTGTTTAGTCAATACTTTATTTATCTCTAAACTTGTTTCTATAAGGTCGGATGCTTTTTTTACATTAGCAAGCAATTGCTTAATATCTTTGAATATCATCGACACATCATGATTCATGATAGAATTACTTTTTAGATCTGATTCCACATAATCTAAACCTTGCCGTGTAATCTTCAATATTTCTTTTACACGCTCGCTTCTTGGCAATGCTGATAGATTTTCCAATTGCATACCAATAGCTGATGCTACTTTTTGGGATAATTGTATGCACTCTTTCCAAACCCTGTTATCTTCAAGATATAGATCATCTAAAGAAATGTGATAAAGAGAACGATCTATCCATCCCCTAATTGCAAGATTCTTTGTTATTGAGGGTATGTCTATAGAGTCCTCTGCTGAATCAAGAAAGGGCCAAGAAATACCAAATGTCGATAATTCTTTCTCTAAATCTTCTTTATCGTGAAGAGGTTGTAAGACTACATCATTTTCTCGTGAGGCGAGTTTAATCAAATTCGTTATGTATTTCTTTTGCAAAAGATCGGATGAACTACTCGATTGCATTACAAAGAGCACGGCGGCTTTCCTAACATCGCCACGTGTATTTTGAAAATGAGATTGAAGTAACTTATTT
>JABEVM010000112.1 GCA_013041585.1 Chlamydiota bacterium | reverse complement strand
TATATTTGCTATATTTATGCCTATTTGGCATAAATGTTTTTGATTTTTATAGCATGTATGCTATCATATAATTAATGAGGTTCAATATGAAATCTTATTCTCCTTCGGAGAAGCTTTATCTTGAAGAAGTTATGAAAGTTTCGCAGAAAACAAAAGATGCGGTCAAAGGGCTTGCAATCGGAGCCCTTATTAAATCCATCCGTTTACAGCTTGGAATGTCGCAAAAGGTAGTAGCTAGTCGAGCAAGAGTTCCTCAATCTACTGTTTCTCGAATAGAGCAAGGAGGAAGAGATTTTAGTATATCGATTTTGCATAAAATTCTTAGAGCAATTTCATGTGATCTTGTAATTGTTCCGTTATTACATAATTCAATTGATTCTATTCGACGTAAGCAAGCAAGAAAAATTGCTGAAAAACAGGTGAATTATTTGAAAGGAACAATGAATTTAGAAGATCAAGAACCAGATTCCCGCTTTATTGAAGAGCTGATAAAGCAAGAAGAAGAACGTCTTTTACAGGGCCCAAATGCTAAGTTGTGGGAAGAGTAGAATTGTATGATAGAACGCTTTGAATTCCCAGAAGATGCCACGCCCATATCTGATTGTAGTGGCCTCATTCCTGGTTGGGTTCATGATTTAGGCGACCTTAATAGAGTTGAAGCAGAGAATATTATGAATGCTCAGCGTAAATATCTTCGAGGTCGCATTGATGAGCCAAAAAAATGGTTTCAAGTTCCAGAATTAAAAGCTATTCATCGAGCTATGTTTGGAAATGTCTGGGAATAGGCTGGGGTATATAGAAAATCAATTACCTCAATAGGTGTTAAGCCAGGCTCAATTCCTGTGCAGCTAGCAGAGCTCTGTCTTGAAGTAGCTTCTTGGTTTCAGTATCCAGTCGAGCTTACTTTTGTTGAAATGGCGGCGATAATTCACCATCGATTAGTATTAATTCATCCATTTGAGAATGGAAATGGTCGTTTTTCGCGTTTAATCGCCGACCGTTTTCTTAGAGCTTGTGCATGCACTCATCCAACATGGCCGAATTACCTTCATCAGGAAGGTGGGATACGCAAAGATTATATTCAAACCCTTAAGTATGCAGATAGAGGAGATTATGCGCCTTTAATCGAGTTTATGAAGAAGTATGGGGCAAGAGATCCAAGCCTCATTGAATTACTTAATTCACGTTTTTATAGAACTTACACAAATTCTGAAAGAGGAATTTTTTTAGTAAAAGCTTTACTCCGAAATGGGGGAAACCCAAATGATCAAACTCAAAACGGTCATCGATTACTACAATTAGCTGTTAAGTCTGATTTAGAGAAGATTGTTAAACTTTTAATAGAAGCTGGCGCTGAGGTGGATTTTAAAGATCGAAGTGGCTTAACTCCCTTCCAAATAGCAGTTATGCAAGGAAATAAATCTCTTTCCGACTTCCTTTTATCAAAAGGTGCGCAGCAAGACGAAATTTAAAGAAACATTTTTTAGAAAACCTGCTCTGTTTTTCCCTGTATCATAAAAGCTTCTTTGCTAAACTCCTTCCCTTCACAATATCCGTAAGGTGGGAAATATGACTGCAGCTGCAAGAGATGTAAGTGCTTCAAGTGGATCAAGTATTTGGGCGCTGCCTTCATGGTCAATATCTGATCTTAAGGAAACAGGGATTAAAGCTGTTTTTCAAATCGCTTCTTATCTGACAGATCCAGTCTGTAAGAGCCATGAACTTTTTAGACGAGCTTATCTAGTAGATACTCTTCATCCAGAAGCATATGCTGCATCCAACTATGGTAGAAAAATTTTCCTCTCTCTAGGCGTTGTAGCTACAGCTACTGTAGCCACTCTCACAACAGCGCCGGGGATTATTTTACGGTCCTTAGCAGCAAGGTTTCAAGATAGACCATTTCTGTACTATAAAGGACAAGCTGAAGAAAAGGTTATGAAAGATGACCAATTTTCACACCTTTCTTGGAATGTCTGCTTTGTATGTGGGGGATATAGCATTAGCGACGGAGGGGTGACTCCTTGGCCGGAAAGAATAGAGGCTGTAACTGATCAAATTTATGCAGAAGATGCAGATGTAGTTTGCCTTTATGAGGTTTTTGATACGAAATCTGGTCTGCAGCTCTACGAGAAATTGAAAGATAACTATGCTCATTTCTATTTTAACATAGGTCCTAAAGCGGTAGGAGTGTCTTCCGGGATCTTTGTTGCGAGCAAATACAAGATTGTAGATCCGGAATTTTCTGCTTTCCCTCAAGAGGCTTTAGTTGGAAGAACTAAACATGCAGCAAAAGGAGTGTTTGATTTTTCCATCCAAAGCCAGGGAAGGAATTTTTCAAGAATTTTTGCAACGCATCTGCAACATTCCGAACAATGTGATTTTCCTACAGCCGAAGAAGTTGCTGCTAGGAAGATGGAATTAGATATCATTATGAAAAGAATTGATGCAGTTAGAGATAAGAGCCTAGCCCTTGTTTTGACTGGTGACTTAAATTTAGATGAAAAGGAGCTCGCGGCATTTCCTTGGTCTGCCCATTTTATAAGAGATACAAGTCTTGTAGGGAAGCCAACCTGGGGTGGGGATGGGTTTTGCGCTACGATGGTAGGGAAGAAGGTTTCACCTCCACTTACTCTTGACTATACTCTTGTAAAAAAGGGTACTGCACAAGAAATTTTCTCATCTTTAGTGGAGACGGACTTTGATGGAAAAGTGTATAGAGAGTCAGCCCTTTCCGATCATAGTGGCATTAAAAGTAGTATTGAAGTTGTGTGAGGTTTTATCCACGAACTAGTTAACTTGCTAGTTCGTGGAAAAGAAGATGTTTATCCTTCAGAAGGCTTTTGTTGCATACAAGGGCTATCAATTGCGATCCCCATAGCGTGCATACCGTTATCGACGTAAAGGATAGTTCCTGTGATTGCAGAAGCTAAAGGAGAGAGTAGGAAAGCCGCGCTGTAGCCTACTTCTTCTGCTGTCATGTCTTTGACTAGTGGCGCATTTGCCATAGAATAGTCGATCATGCAATCAATAAATCCAATTGCTTTTGCAGCTCTACTTCGTAGTGGTCCTGCAGAAATAAGGTTAACTCTTGTTCCCCATTTTCTTCCGGCTTCGAAAGCGAGTGTTTTTGTATCGCTCTCAAGAGCTGCTTTCGCAGAGCTCATTCCGCCTCCGTAACCTGGAACTGCTTTTTCAGAAGCCATATAGGTAAGACCAAGGATAGAGCCGTCCTTATTAAGATGCGGGCCAAAGTGAGCAAGTAAGCTTAAAAATGAATAAGAAGAGGAGCTTATCGCTGCTAAGTAGCCACTGCGAGAAGTTTCAAGTAAGGGTTTTTTGACTTCAGGGCCATTGGCTAAGGAATGTACGATGATATCTATTTTGCCATAATCTTTAGCAACAGCTGCTGCAACTTCAGATATTGTATAGCCGGTAGCTTCTTGGTAGCGTTTGTTTTCTCGAATTTCTTGTGGAACATCTTCTGGCTTGTCAAAAGAAGCATCTAAAGCATATAGCTTTGCGTACTCCATCATCTTGCCGTTAGAAAGCATCCTGGATTCGTCAAACTTGCCGTTTGCCCAAGACGTAGTGAAAATTCTTACGATGGGGGTCCAAGTACCGATAAGAATTGTAGCGCCTGCTTCAGCTAAAGCTTTAGCAATTGCCCATCCATAGCCTTGGTCATCTCCGATTCCAGCAATAAAAGCTATTTTGCCACGTAAATCAATCTGTAACATATGTGCCCTATATCTTGTGAGTTAAGGGCAATATATATAACAAACTGTCAAGTATTTTTCAAACTTTATATACAGTTTATGTGCTTTTAGTTTTGGTAAACTGCTAAAAGCACAGGGACAAAAT
>JABEVM010000111.1 GCA_013041585.1 Chlamydiota bacterium | reverse complement strand
GTCATCCCTATCATTCTAGATGGACAAGACGTAGTAGCTCAAGCTCATACCGGAACAGGTAAGACGGCAGCTTTCGGTCTTCCGGCCATGCACCTGATGAAAAATACAGGGCGAGTAGAACTTCTCGTTATCACTCCAACAAGAGAGCTTGCAGCTCAGGTCAGCGAAGAAATCCGTAGACTTGGTAGCTACGCAGGGGTTAGAACAACGACTGTATTTGGTGGAAGCTCCACTTCAAGACAAATCGAAACGATTCAACGAGGTGTATCTGTAGTTGTTGCAACACCTGGTCGTCTCCTAGATCTACTTCAATCGAAAAGAATCCCTGATTTTAATCCTTCTATCGTAGTGCTTGATGAAGCCGATGAAATGCTCGATATGGGATTTCTAGATGATATCAAAAAAATATTCACTTTCTTGCCTAAAGATCGCCAGACGCTTCTTTTCTCTGCAACTATGCCAAATGAGATCAAAAAGCTGAGTATGGAAATCTTGCGTGAGCCTAAGTTCGTGAGCGTCACCGCAAACGAAGAGAAGACAAATAAAGATATTGAGCAGCGCTACTATCTTATCGAAGAAAAGGAAAGATCTCATGCACTTTTCCGTCTTTTTGATGCAGAAAACCCTACAAAATCGATTATTTTCTGTAAGACAAAGAAAGACGCGGATGAACTCGGAACGATTTTGATCTCTAAAGGATACAAAGCAAAAGTTCTTCACGGTGATTTGGAACAAAACCAAAGAACGGAAGTAACCAATAGCTTCCGAGCTGGAAAAATCAATACACTTGTTGCGACAGATGTTGCAGCTAGAGGTCTTAGCATCCCTGATGTATCTCACGTGTTCAACTATCATTTCCCATTTGATCCAGAAAGCTATGTTCACCGTATAGGAAGAACAGGAAGAGCTGGACAAAAGGGGATTGCCATTACTTTGGTTACTCCAAGAGAGCAATATGCACTTGAGAGAATCCGTAAAAGCGCGGGTGGAAATCTACAACGATTTACCATACCGAACCTCGAGCAAGTGAAGAAAAAGTATTTTGATAGACTTCTCGAGCAGATCATCGAGCAAGGCATCCATGAAGATTCCACAACTCTTTTAGAAATGCTACAAGAGAGATTCAATTTTGAAGATCTTTCCTTGCAGCTTATTTCAATCCTTTTAGAGAGACAAACTTTCTCAGGGCCAGATCAGATTGGAGCTTTTGTAGGAAGCAAACCAAGTGCACCTTCTCCTAGAAAACCTTTCAGGGATTTTGCAAGAAAGGGCGGTGGCGGCAAATACAAAGACTTCCGTCCAAAAAAGCCTTTTTATGCAAGTAAATCCAAGTAGAATCTTAGCTCTTACTTGCTTTGCTCTTTTGCAGAGTCCTGTCCTGTTTTGTGATAGCGACTCTGCTCCTAAAAATTTTAGGGAGCTAGGACAACTCGATATCGACGCCTATTACTTCAACATTAACGATTTTGTGCAAAATAAGCAGTGGCGCCGTGCTATCATCATGGGAAAAAATGCCTTTGAAGGAGCCGTTTCTCTGCAGAAGCTTGATGTGGCTTGGAAGATTGGAGATACACTTGTTTCACATAATTTCTTTCTAGGAGATTTTGAGGAAGCATTGCGACAAGGTCTAGAAAATCAAAAAATTGCAGAGCTTCTAGCTGAACCTAAAAAAATGGCTAAGAGCTTATATAAAATCTCTGCTGCTTATCGAGGCATAGGTGACAGCTCTTCTATTCATTCCGAATCCCAAATTCAGTCCTTCCAAAAATCAAGAGATGCTATTAAAAAAAGTTTACAAATTGCGGAAGAAAAATGTCCGTTAGAGCAAAGTCTACGGGCTAAAATTTTATTTAATCTAGGTGCTTTAGAGTCCCAGGATCCGAAAGGGGATTTAACAAAAGCCAAAGATGCTTATACAGAAGCAATCGTTTTGTTTGAAAGAACAGGAAGAGAAGACTATCGGCAAAGAACTCTTTTACGCTTAGGAAAGCTTTATCTTCTACAGAAGAATCTCATTGATGCAAGAGCTACTTGTGAGTGTTTAAGAAATCTAGTTTCAGATGAGAGATCGCTAATGCATTTTTTCTATTTAGATGCACAGATTCTATCTTCTGAGGGTAATTGGCCTCACGCTTGTGAAAGCTCGGAAAAGGCTCTTGCTCTTGCAATAAAGCTAGAAGCGAAAGCTGATATTCAGCGTATCCAAGAGTTTTTTACAAATAAGGAGAAGTAAATCTTGCCTATCTTGCAAAGATGAGGTGGTAATTTGCATCCCTCTTTTTGTGACATAAGAATCAACTCCTATTACTTCAATGGCAGTCATTTGTATAAAATATTCAGTATCAGAATATTACCATCAAAATCGACTTCGTTAAAAAGACAGTTTTCGATAGAATCTTTCCGCTGGTTGGAAGACTGGTCAAAAGCTTGTTTCCCTATATTTTTTTAGTGCTTTTGAAGAGTGGTTTTTGAAGCGTAAACTACTGAGGTTGAACAGAGAAGATGGAACCATCTTTAAAAAGCTCTGCATAGGATTGGATTTCCAATAGATATAAGTTGTTAGTTTGCAACTTCTTGAT
>JABEVM010000110.1 GCA_013041585.1 Chlamydiota bacterium | reverse complement strand
TATCCATTCTAAAATCATGTGGACCGATTTTTCTTCAAGAAGAGATGGGGTGCCGCCTCCAAAGTAGATCGAGACGATGGTTTTTCCGTAGAGGAGGGGGAGCTTTTGTTGCCATTCTAGGAGAAGAGATTGCAAAAAGAGGGCGTGGAGGTCTTGTTTGTTTGGAAGGACAAAAAAATGGCAATAGGGACACTTGTGTCTACAAAAGGGAATGTGAAAATAAAGACTTATTTCCTCATTCGAGGAAATGTTACCAATCACGGTTGTCAGGATCCTCTAACACACCACGGCGCCAGCGGTTTTTGTCGCTGTATGGATCGTCGTCATCTTCTTCCACAGCGGATTTTTCTTCATCGGCCTCTTCAGTTTCTTCGCTGATTGATGTCTCTGTGTCATAGGATTCAGTTTCCATATCAAGGCCGGCATCTGTAAGACCTTCGTCGTTGATGTCCATTTCCGGCATACTTTGCGGCTCGTGATAGGCGCCCCTTGCTTGGGCAGAGCGTTTCGGAACGGTATACTCTTCTACTTCGCCGTGCTCTTTTAAATAACGAAGGCGTACTTTTTCTTCATCGATCTTATCTCGGATTGCGTGCATCTCTTCTTTATGTTTTTCAATATCTTTTTTAGGAACAAGGCCAAGTTTTAGCCACTGCTCAAGATCATGTAATTCATTTTCAAATTTTTTGAGTCTTTCACTTTTAATGTTCATTAGTTCCTCATGATGCAAGCTCCCTCGAGGGAGAGATGATTACTTTTCGTTTATTTACCTAAGTGGTTTTTTTAATGCAACTGGCTTTGGTATATAATTGTTTTTTTATTCACAGGGGTTAAGGGAGAAGTTTATACTAAATTTTCCTGTTTAAAGGTAGAGGGAAGATTTCTTTTCTTAAGAAATGCTGATCTGTTATAAGGAAAATTTAACATAAAAATAGATTAGGTATAAGGCATCTTCATGGAAAAAAAAGCTTTGGAAACACAGGCTTTTTCAAATGCGAATTTTGGTAACTACCCTTTCATCATCGAAGAATTGTATGAAAAATTTCTTCAAAACCCAGAAAGTGTAGATCCTTCTTGGCGCACTCTTTTTGCAGGCTACGCAGCCTCGGAAGAGCCGGCGCCTGCAAAAAGTAGAACTCCAAAGACTGCACCTAGGGAAGAGATTATTCCTTCGAGCCTTGACTTGCGCCTGTTCGACCTTATTAACGCCTACCGCACCTATGGGCATCTCTATGCAGATTTTAACCCATTAGAGCCAAAACTTTCTGAGAGGCCGGAGCTCCTCGATCCAAAAAGATATTATTTTAGCGAAGAGGACCTGTCTAAAACCTTTCCTACCATGGGTTTTCTAAATGAGAAAACGGCGCCCTTGCAAAAGATCATCACAGCGCTAGAGGAGACCTACTGCGGAAAGATTGGGATAGAGTACATGGGTTTAGAAAGACCCCAGATCGAGAAGTGGCTACAAGAGAGGATTGAACCTGGCTTTTGCACCTCTCTATCCGCTGAGGAGAAAACGGATATCATGCACTGGTTGAGCAAGGCGGAATTTTTTGAGTCTTTCCTTCACACAAAATATGTAGGACAAAAACGTTTCTCTCTAGAAGGGGGAGAAACCTTGATCCCTATGCTCGATTTCTTACTTGAAAAAGGGCATGAGCTCGGGCTTAAAGAAGTGATAGTCGGAATGGCTCATAGGGGAAGACTGAATGTTTTGGCCAATATCCTTGGAAAATCCTATGAAATGATTTTCCATGAGTTCGAAGACTATTATGCTCCGGACCTACTTGAGGGGACCGGGGATGTAAAATACCATAAAGGATTTGAAGGGGTATTAAAACTCTCTGACACAGCAGAAGTTCATATCACTCTTGCTGCAAACCCAAGCCATTTGGAGTCGGTGGACCCGGTCGTATGCGGCATGGTAAGAGCAAGACAAGATGCTTTGGAAGAGACTCGTAAAAGAGAAGTCTTACCGCTCTTGATCCACGGAGATGCCGCCATTGCAGGGCAGGGTGTTGTCTATGAAACTCTCCAATTAAATAATTTAGAAGGGTATGAAACTTCTGGAACGATCCATATCGTGATCAATAACCAAATTGGATTTACAGCGACTCCTACAGAGACAAGGTCTACAAGATACTGTACTGATATTGCGAAAAGCTTTGCAGCCCCCGTCTTTCATGTAAATGCAGAAGACCCGGAAGGATGTGTATACGCTGCTATGCTTGCCATAGAGATCAGACAAAAATTTGGATGCGATGTCTTTATCGATCTCAATTGCTATCGTAAATACGGACATAACGAAAGCGATGAACCTAATTTTACCCAGCCTTTGACCTACAGCCTCATCAAAAAGAAAAAACCAATTCGGGAGATCTATTTAGATAGACTCATTCAAGAGGGTATTCTTACAAAGGAAGAGGCGATAACGTTAGAAGGGCAATTTAGAGAAAGTTTGCAGCAGGCGCTATCAAAAATTAAAGATACTCCTCCGAAAACGCCCACGCAAAGAGGGAAAGTCGCCAATCGGATAAAACCTGTAATAACTTCTGTTCCTTCCAAAAATTTGCAGGAGCTTGCAGAGAAATTTTGTCAAATCCCTGAAGGATTTCATCTCCATCCTAAAATAGCAAGGCTGGGTAAAGATCGGCTTGCCATGGTGCAGGGGGATCCAAAAAAACCTTCCATCGATTGGGGCATGGCAGAGCATTTAGCATATGGCTCCTTACTTAATGAAGGTGTAGCGATTAGGCTATCCGGACAAGATTGTGCGAGGGGAACGTTTTCCCACAGACAAGCTGTGTGGGTGGACCAAGAAAGTCAAAAACCGTATTTTCCTTTAGATCATCTGAAGGGGACCCAAGGGAAATTTCAAGTTTTTAATTCACCACTTTCCGAATTTGCTGTGCTCGGGTTTGACTTTGGGTATTCTGTTCTAGCTAGCAAATCACTTGTTATCTGGGAAGCGCAATTTGGAGACTTTTGTAATGGCGCCCAAATCATCATCGATCAATATTTATCTGCTTCCGAGCAAAAATGGAACCTGTCTTCTAGGCTTGTCCTTCTTCTTCCGCATGGCTATGAGGGGCAAGGCCCAGAGCATTCCTCTGCAAGAATGGAAAGGTTTCTGCAGCTTTGCGGACATGCAAACCTGCAGGTTGTCAACTGTTCCACGCCGGCGCAGTTTTTCCATGTCCTGCGAAGGCAAATGCATGCGCCTGTCAGCAAGCCTTTAGTTGTTTTTACTCCTAAAGCGCTGCTGCGCCATCCTGAATGTACCAGTTCTTTAGATGATTTTGTAAATTTTTCTTTTCAGACAGTACTTGATGATGTAGAGCCAATAAAAACGCCAAAAAAATTGCTTTTCTGCTCTGGCAAAGTATTTTATGATCTGATAGCCGAGAGGAAGAAGAGAAATCGAAATGATATTGTGATTATACGGATTGAACAGCTCTACCCTCTAGATGAAGAGAAAGTGAGAAGTTTTATAGAGAAATATAAAGGGGTAGAGAATTATGTTTTTGTGCAGGAAGAGCATAAAAATATGGGAAGTTATTTCTTCCTCTCTCCCTTATTAGAGGAGATTTTGCAAAAGCCTATCCGTTATATAGGAAGAGGTGTCAGCGCATCACCTGCTGCCGGTTCCTATCAAATGCATAGAAAAGAAGGGCAGCACCTTTTAGATGAAGTTTTTGGATAAGACTGGTATGCTAGCAGTTACATAAACTAAGGATGAAAAATCATGAAAGTCGAGATCAAAATTCCAACGATGGGAGAATCCGTTTCCGAAGCCGTTGTAAGTGCGATTCTGAAACCGAATGGAAGTATTGTAAAAGTTGATGAAGAAATTCTCGAGCTAGAAACTGATAAGGTCAACCAAGTCCTCTATGCTCCTGCGGCCGGAGAGTTGAACTTGCAAGTAAATATTGATGAAACTGTCAAAATTGCTCAGGTGATTGGTTTTGTTGATACAGAAAAAGCTGGGAAGGCCCCTGCGAAAGCAGCTCCAGAGAAACCCGCAGCTCCTGCGAAAGCAGAGTCTACCACTCCTTCCAAACAGACAGAAAAAGAGCATAATGCCCGCAAGATGCAAGAAGATTTTTTAGCTGATGTTTCTCAGCAGAAAAAAGCCTCTCCACAGCCTGTCCTTACAAAAGTAAAAGAGCCAGCGGCTACAGAGGGAAAAGAAACCAGAAAGAAAATGACCAAGTTGCGTAAGGTCATCGCAGAAAAATTGGTAGAGGCCAAAAATAGCACAGCGATGCTGACTACTTTTAACGAAATTGATATGAGCGCTGTGATGGCCATTCGCACAAAAGAAAAAGATGCTTTTGCTTCTCGCTATGGAGTACGCCTTGGATTTATGTCGTTTTTTGTAAAAGCGGTAGTCAATGCGCTCAAAATGATCCCCGAGGTCAATGCTTATATTGATGGAGAAGATATTGTTTCTGTGAATACCTATGATATTGGCGTTGCTGTTGCAACAGATAAAGGTCTGATGGTTCCTGTGATCCGAGATTGTGATAAGCAATCCTTTGGACAGATTGAATCTACTATTGAAAATTACGCTAAGAAAGCTCGTGAGGGTACGATATCTGTTGACGATCTTAAAGGGGGAAGTTTTACCATTACCAATGGCGGAAGATTTGGGTCACTTCTTTCTACACCGATACTAAACCTTCCTCAAAGCGCTATTTTAGGTATGCATGCGATTGTTAGACGGCCTATCGCAGTAGGCGATAAGATTGAGATCCGTCCGATGATGTATGTAGCCTTAAGCTATGATCACCGTATTATTGATGGAAAAGAAGCTGTCTTATTTTTAGTAAATATTAAAGAGAATTTAGAAGATCCTGCGCGTTTATTACTTGACCTTTAGGAAAAGTTTATGGCTAAGGCTTTTGATGTGCTTGTGATTGGATCGGGTCCTGCCGGATATGTGGCGGCGATCAGGTGTGCTCAACTTGGGCTTTCTACTGCCTGCGTTGAAAAAAGTCCCTTCTTAGGGGGGACTTGTTTAAATGTCGGTTGCATCCCCTCCAAAACACTACTGCATTCCACAGAGATGTATTACAAAAATAAGTACGATGCCAAAAAATTCGGAGTGAATTGTACAGGACTTTCTGTTGATTTTCCTGCAATGCTTTCCTATAAAACCCAAGTAGTAAAAACATTTCAGCAGGGGATAGAAGGATTATTTCAAAAGAATAAGATCACAAAATACATCGGCTCTGCAAGCTTTCTCTCTTCAACTTCAGTTGAGATTGATAACGGCTCTGAGAAGACAATTGTAGAGGCTCGTTTTGTGATTATCGCAACTGGGTCAGAGCCCATCTCTCTTCCTTTCCTTCCCTTCGATCAAAAAAGGATCATCTCTTCCACAGAAGCGCTTTCACTAGAAAAGATTCCTAAAAAGCTTGTTGTGATCGGAGCCGGCGCAATTGGTATTGAGCTTGGATCTGTTTATAATAGACTCGGCACTGAAGTTGTCTTTATTGAATTTTTAGATCGGATTTGCGCGTTTTTAGATGAACCAGTAAGTGTAGAACTGCAAAAAATCTTAGAAAAACAAGGCATGCAATTTTTCCTTTCTTCAAAAGTGACGAAAGGAGAGGTGATAAATAACGGTGTGCAGATTACAGCTCTGCAAAAAGATGATACGGAAATTACCTTTGATGCAGATTTAGCTTTGGTTGCGATAGGCAGAAAGCCTTACACCCAAAATTTAGGTTTAGAAAAGATCGGTGTTCTTCCTAATAAACAAGGAAGGATCGAAGTAGATGGACAGTTTCGTACGGGCATTTCGAATATATTTGCTATAGGCGATGTGATCGATGGACCCATGCTTGCTCATAAAGGTTCAGAGGAAGGAGTTGTGGTTGCAGAGCTTATTGCAGGACAAAATCCTACTCTTGATTATATCACCATTCCGAATGTTGTGTACTCCTATCCAGAAGTTGCAACGGTCGGACTTACAGAACAAGAAGTGAAGAAATTAGGGATTGAGTACTACGCAGGTACATTTCCATTTATGGCAAATTCAAGAGCTAAATGTATTGGAGAAGAGAAAGGTTTTGTAAAAATCATCGGCGATAAAGCCTCTGATCGTATACTTGGTATGCATATTATTTCTGCGCACGCATCCGAGCTTATCGCAGTTGGAGTAGTGGCAATAAAGCAGAAGATGACTCTTACTGCTTTAGCCCATACTCCAATGGCTCATCCAACCCTTGCAGAAGCGATTAAAGAGGCTGCACTCGCTGCGCAAAAAAGAGCAATTCACCGTTAGTAGTTTTGTGATTTGCCGCAGCCGCAAGCACCTTTTACATTCGGATTAGAAATTTTAAATCCAGCACCATTGAGTCCATCGATGTAATCGATCTCAGAGCCGAGCATTCTTGATACCACTTCCTCATTCACATGGATTTCAATTCCTTCAGATAGGAAAACTTTATCATCAGGCTCTGCTTTTTCTGAATAGTCTAAAACATATTCAAAACCGCTGCAACCTGCTGCTTTATCTTCAAAGCGAAGTCCCCAGCCTTCTCTACCGTCATCTTTTAAGATCTCTCTGTATTTATCAGCAGCTCTCTTTGTAAGAGTGATCGTATTTAAATCAACTTTTTCATTTAAAATTGCATTTAAGCGATCTACAAGCGCATCAATTTGCTTCTCACTAAACCCATGACCTAGCATACCTGCTTCTAAAGTTTCCCAAGTAGAGGCTTGGCATCCTACACAGCTTAAGCCGGAGCTTGTAATTTCAGCTGCGAGCTTTTGGCTTTTGTGTGGAAATTTAGAAAAAATGTCATCAATTGTCATTTGACGAGAGATGCTCTGATCTTTTGTTTTGGTCATAGAATTCTCCAAAT
>JABEVM010000109.1 GCA_013041585.1 Chlamydiota bacterium | reverse complement strand
TAAGTATACCAAAATATTAGACGTTGGTTGTGGAACCGGGCAATTTATATATGAACTTTATGATGCAGGTTTTAAAAATGCATTAGGTATTGATCCATATCTTGAAAGAGACATAGAACATGTAAATGGAAGTAAGGTATACAAGAAGGGTTTTTTTGAAGAGAATGGTAAGTGGAATGTTATAATTTTTAATCATGTTTATGAACATACTGAAACTCCACTAGAAATATTGAAAAAGGCAACCCAATTGTTAGAACCAAATGGCAACCTAATTATTAGAATACCGAATGTTGATTCTTATGCTTTCAGAAAGTATCGTAGCCATTGGTTTGGAATTCATGCTCCAGTGCATTATTTTTTACCTTCCATTAATGGCATGAAGCTTTTAGTAGACCAAGCTGGTTTGCAAATTAAAAAAATTCGAGGTGAAAATCTCTTGCAATTTTGGGCTTTTAGTGAAGCTTATCGCTTAGGAATTTGGGACTATCATCCACTAGGGTTACGTACATTTTTGGAGAACAATAAACTAAAGGAATTTGGAAAAAAACCAGCTTTATTTTGCAAGAAAGACATTAGCTATTGGAAATCTTTAAATAAGCACATTCTTCGTTATCCTGAATTGTGCGATTGGCTAGTTTATTATATTCAGCCTAAGTAGCCAGCGCTCAAACCCCATTTTCAATAAAAAATTGGATATTTTCATTTGATTCTTACCTTTGTAAGATGGATCTCTTTTTAAGAGGTTTGGCTATATTTTCAGTAATGGAAGGATAGATAGAGAGGTATTGATTTACGATAACTTTTTGATGCTTTTCGTTTAAGTTGATAAATCCAGCGCAATCAACTCTATTAGTAGCACCTTGTAACACCGCACAAAGTAAAAGAGAGCGGGTTAATTGAAATTCGTCGATATCAATTTCCTTATAGTTTGAGTCAAAATTAATAGGAAAGCCGCAGTTCATAAGATAAATATTGTCTACACATATATCTTGGTGACAGTGTAGCGGTACCCCAGTTTTTTGCCTTAGTTTTTCAGCATCAAACTCTCGGTCAGATGATGAAACGCTCATTAAAATCGCTCCTTTTTTAAGAAGGTGATATTGGTCTGACCTGAGAGCTTTTTTGCCTGTACATCCAATAATTAAATCGAATTCTTTGAGTGATGCTTCAAAATTGTCTAGTTGAATATTGCTTTTACTTTGTTCTCTATCGAATATGGTTACTGCGTAGTCGTCTTTGAGCATAGTATAAATACTTGAGCCTATAGCTCCATTTCCTATAATAAGTATGTTCTTGAGTTTTTTATGTATAGGTAGATTAGAAAAGCGTCTAAAAAAGCTTTCTATTGCTCCACGTACGATAAAAGGAGATTCATAAGTGAGTTTGGCCCACGAACGAGCCACGTTTATGATAGGAAATCCCGGATTTATACTTTTTACTTTTTCGAACCCAGCTGTTGTTTGTTCAACCCCAATTAGTTCGCAAGTTGTATCGGAAAATACTTCACTTGCTAAGGACAATAGTTCCCCCCCATCATCCAAGATAATAATTTTTTTAAATTTAGATATGATCTCATAACGACTTGTAAGGAAAGCTTTCACATTTTTTTTGAATTGATCGTCAAATGATTTTTGGCTATCGAATACTAAACTTGAAGGGCAGGCATCTATTCCAGCTTGGAGCATGTCCTGGTAAACGTCCGGGTCGGTAGAGTAACATTTTCCGATAAGAGAAACATTGTGTTTTGAAAGGCCCTTTTCAAAAAGAGCCTGTAACATAACATAAGTGCTAGAAACTATGTGCTGAAGGCCAATCAAGTAGACCCCATTTAAGGGGGTACCCTTGTATAAGTCTTTAGCAAAATTTATAAGAGGCAAATCTCTTGCTTTAGGGGTTCGAACCCTTCTTCGCAAGGTATTATGTTTAATGGGTTGCTCTAACGTTAATAAACGATTAGAAGTCATAGCCACGCCTATTTTATGAGATAAATTCTGTTATCATAAGCCTGATCTGCATTGATAACTTTCCAAAGTTCCCAATTTAAATTAGAAGAATCAAAGATTTTTTCGATTCCTTCAATGTCACCTTTATTGGAAAAGGCTATAAAAGTAAGAGTGTTCTCATGGGAATAATCTGGCAGTTGATTTAAAAATTTCTTAAGAGATTGAAAATAAGGATCATGAAATGCATGTTCTAATGGATTTTTAATAACCATTGGTTCTGTGTGAAAAGGCATATTCCACACAATTATATCGAATATTTGTTTAGGAACGTTGTCAAAACAGTCACTCTGGTATATAGATGTTTCTTTATTTAAACCTTTATGTAATTCGCGATTTGCCTCGGCATTTTCTATTGCATAAGGATTAATATCAGCTTGAACAACTCTTTTTGCCCCATGTTCAAGAGCGTATTGTCCAACAACACCAAGACCACAGCCCATATCGCATACTGTTTTATCTTTAAGATATGGTTGAATATTTTTGAGAACAAAAGATGTAGTTCTAAACTTATCAGAAGGGTAGACGTTGGGGCGAACTATAAATTCTATACCTTCAATGGATACAAATTTCTCTTTTTCTAATTTTATTACGTCTTCAAAAATTTCTTCAGCGTTTAGCTTAAAATATTCTTGCGTTGACATTTGTCCTCCTTAAACTTAGTAAAATTTTGAGATAATGCCCTTCGTAGGCTTTTCATCTTACATTTATACAATATTTACAAAAACTTAAAAATTAATTTATATTCAAACCGCTCTAATAATCAATATGTTGTGAAAAAAATCATTCTGCTATGCCGTAGAAACTAGCTGAGTATCTTCCTTTTCACATAAATAACCATTAAGATTTTCAACTGTAATGTTGCAAGCAAAGGGTGGAGCATCAAAAAGCTCTAACCAACTTTTTAGCCCTGCTGCAAAGTTTTGCATAGAAGACTCATTGATTTTGTTTATGACATTATCAATTCCAGTCACTATTTTTGCGAAATCCTGTTCTCGTCCTTTCCCATAATGAGCTGCATAGGTAGTGATTGCTTCGTCTATGGTAGCTTGCATAGCGTAATGAATTATCGAGGCGTTTGCAATAGAAGCTCCATATTCAACTACAGGTTCAAAAGAGCCATCAAAATAGTCTCTGCTAAATTGAACTGTTGCTCCCCAACATGTGGCAGCAATCCCTAGCCCCAACATTTTTGAAATAGTTGCAGTTTTTGGCATAAGCTGCACAGAAAAAGGAAGACGGTATTTTCTTGAGCCTACCTCAACAGAAGTATCAAACATTGAGACAACGGAATTAATAACAGTTTCAATAGTTAAGTATGCATTACATCCGGTCACGAACGCTGCGACTGATTGAGTTGCGGCTTCAGCATCTGTGATGACTTTAGTTCCTTCATATCCACCCATCCAATAGTGGCTTAAAACCATAGAAGATAAAAAAAGCCCGGCAGCTTTTGAAACAACTCTTCCACCCTTTATCAAAAGAGGAGCGTCGTTTGAGAGAATAGGGGCGTTATTTGCGAATAGCAGATTGAAAAAAACTTGCAATTTTTCTCGATCGTCCTTTTTACCTTGTATTTCTTTTACCTTTTCTACAAAGCTTTCTTTTTGATCAAGTGTCATGGATAAAAATTCATCTTTTTTTTGATATAAATTTTTTATCAGCTCCAACTTCATAAAATGCAATTTCTTTTCAAAATCGGTAAAATTTCTCTTTTGAAGCGCTGACTTGAAACTTAAATCTAGTGAATAAATTGGATAGCTTGCATTAGAAGCAACAACAACAACGGCATAAGGAATGCTATTATCATTGTATGCATAGGCCATAAAAGCTAGAGGGATTTGAGAGGCTAATCCACATGTAATAGCCGCTGTCTTTGTCATAACAGAAGTGCATTTGCTAATTGTGGGCTTAGAAATTTCTTGTTCTGCATGAGATCGTGGTTTCATAGATTCATTTACTAATTTCAAGAGAATCCAAGTTGTTAATATTCCAAACCCAATTGTGTTACTTGTAATCAATGTCCATCGATAGGGCTCATTGAATGTGCCATCGTCATTCTCAGCAGGCCCTCCGGAAATAGGAATAAAAGTTAGATTTCCTATCATACCTACTATTATAGCGATACTCAATAGACCAATTCTTGTGATTTTATGACATTTTGTTTCGAGGACTGGGGAACAATCGATAATATCATCAATAATATAGCGGTTTAAAGCAGAATTGCGAGAAGATTCTGTGGATTGTATAGATCTATTAGACCCATTGTCATCTAATGAACGGTATGATGTATCAAACTGTACTTTTAGGCCGACGTGACTCATATTATTGCTCCAGGTAATGCAAGCTAAAATTTGGTAACAATACTTTTATAATTTTATATAAATAAAATCAACAATAATAACTTAAGTATAAATATTAAATATTATATACAATTTTTTAATATTACTTTTTTTTATAATATTCGTAATTAAAATATGTTTAAAACGACGAATTCAAATTTTAATTACTTTCTTTCAGTAAAGATGAAAAGATGTAAAATCGGCAATAAGAAATTCTACTCATAGATAACTATCTAGCTATTAGCAACTTGTGGTACTGTTAGACGTTGATATTTTAAGAAAAACTATAATTAAAATATTAATTTCCAAAAATCTAACGAAAAAGTTGAATCCATATTATCTGCCTGTCATATTAAAAATCATTTAAAGAAAGATGATTTTGCCATGAAAAAATACCTTTACAATTTGCTTATAGCTATATTTCCATCATTTGCTTACTCAGCAATGGGTCAAGCCCCAGAACCTCCACAAGGCCCTTGGTTTACAGGTTCTCTTTTAACGCCAGGTTCTAATGTAATTAAGCAAGGACATTTTGATATAGAACCCTATCTGTTTTACAATACAATAACCGGAACATACGATAAAAAATGGGCCTCTCATTCGAATGAGCATAATTTTACCAATGTGACCTTCACACCCTTTACGATCATAGGGCTTACTTCTTTTATGGATGCGACCATTTCTCCTCAGGTGCTCTATAACCATACCAATGGGCAATCATCTACTCATTTTGGAGATTTTCCACTGCAAGTGTCATTTCAGTTGTGTGAAGAAAAAGCAAACTCATGGATCCCATCGATTAGACTTTTTTTAACAGAACTTTTCCCGACAGGAAAATATAATAAGCTCAATCCAAAAAAATTAGGAACTGACTCAAGTGGCGGTGGGTCGTATGAAACAACTATAGCTTTAGTATTTGGAAAATTATTCTCATTAGGAGGATCGAATTTTTTAAAAATCCGTTACTTTTTAGACTACACGGTATCAAGTGCAGTCCATGTGAAAGGATTTAATACTTGGGGAGGAGGCTATGGAACAGATGGAAAAATCTATCCAGGAAATGAATTTTCGACATCCCTAGCTCTTGAATATACACCAGCTCTTCATTGGGCTTTTGCTTTAGATATTATAGGAGTTTCAACTAAGCACAATCGGTTCTCAGGCAATCCTGGTATCAACCAACAGACGAACTCCATTACGGGAACGGTGCAAGCTCTTACTTCTTTTGAAATAGCTTCTGTTGGGAATCATTCGGCTGAGCAAGTGAGCTTAGCCCCTGCTGTAGAATATAACTTTTCTCCAAACATAGGATTGATCGGGGGAGTTTGGTTTTCGATCTTTGGAAGAAATACTGCTCAGTTTGTGAATGGAGTACTTGCTCTGAACATATATTACTAAGATTTTATTTAAATGAATCAGACCTTTTTCATATCTTGCCTATTGCGTACTTACACAAGATGTGTATTTTTCAATAATGCGTTTATGTTTTTCGGAATGTAAGAAGAAAAAATTGTATTTTTCATCTGTTGGGTTTATGACATCTTTTTTGTTTAAGAAGGGATAAGCAGCTGAAAAACTCTCATAGCCCAAATCTCGTAATAAACTAGTAACATCCTGAACGCTATAAGAAAATTTCTGACACCATAGATCAACCAATTCAATGTAAATAATTGGCAGGAATTTCTTTAAAGATTGGAGCCCTCCTTGTAAGATAAAGAGCTCAGCTCCCTCGGCATCACATTTTAGAAAGTCCATTTTAGTAATGTTTAAACTTTGAACTACATCATCAAGCCTTTTTATTAAGCATGGAATTTTTTCTGTTTTTTCATGGTCTATGAGATTCTGAGCAGAAGCAATTGCAGATCCCCCTCCAAAATAGTGAAAGATTTGAGACTCTTTTCTTGCGCCCAACCCAAAATTAAATGCCTGTACATTGTTCACATCGTTCAATTCTAGGTTTGACTCTAGGTAGGTAAAAGTGGTGGTCATTGGCTCAAAGGAGTAAATTTTGGCATTTGGACAGCGTTTAGCAAATTGAAGGGTATACCAGCCAATATGAGCGCCTACATCAAAAATTACAGATTGGTCTTGAATTAGTTTAAATACCATGTCTGAATCACCTGGCTCATATTTTGAAAAATTTAGTGTTTCTAACGTGGCAGAACGGCAGCCCATATCGGAATACATTTTGATGTCGGTGGATTTGAATAAGAAAATGAGACCATTTTCAGTAATTTCGATTGATTTGATATCAGAGTCTTTTAATCGCTGAGGAAAATAAAAAAGAACCTTGTTGAATTCATGGATTTTTGCCATGTATTCGTATATGTTCATCTCATTTTTTTGGTACGAATCCATTAGAGTTAGAATTTTATTAGCTCGCATTTTTCCTCCGATAAAAAGTTCTTTTTTGAACAAAACACAGTTAGACAGTTGGATATTGACCTAAGCTCCTTTTTGAGCCTCTCATGACGCTAATTGCCCTATAACATTGGATTGAATATACCAACTATAATTCTTAAGAACTCTACTTAGTAAAGTTGATTGGGAGCTTTTTTATTGCCCGTTGGGTTTTTCGGCTAAAATAAGATAATAATCTACTACATTGCCAATATAGCACTTTATCCAATTTGCTCCCCAAGAATCCTTAAATTCTTCTTGTTGGGAGATCCATTTACAGTATCCTGGCCACACGTTTTGGCCAATGCTTTCAATTCTTATATTTATAAAGTTTGCTTCTTCAAGCATTTTTTTTATTTGAGATATAGGGGTTAAGCGGTCGATGCCAGTTCTTACTGTATCTATCATATCTTTAGCTCTAAAGTAAGAATCTTCCGATGTCCCGAAAAAGGTTGCGACTGCAAGAGATCCGCTTGGCTTGAGAACTCTATAAGATTGTTGAATAAAGCTATCGATAGATTCAAAATGTTGTGCCGCTTCAATAGAAATGACTTTGTCAAAAGAATTATCTGCAAAATTCAAGAATTCGGCTCGGCTTACTTCAAAAGAAATTTTTCCTTGGGAAATTAGTTCTCTATGAGAGTTTCGCGCTTTTTCTACTTGAAAGTTTGAAAAATCTACTCCTTTTATGGCGAGAGGTTTATATTCATTTATCATTAACGCTGCTCCATAGCCCAGGCCAGATCCAACCTCTAAAACAAAATCAGTTTGAGCGATCTCGATTTTTTCACAAACAAAGCGATACAAATCCTTCTGACTTTCAATTCGTTCTTCTAGACTGATTTCTTTTCCAAGAGGCAGCTTCCAATACCCATAGTTAATAAACCCTCCTCCAAAAAGAGCAAAAGAACCCAAATCATCCTCTTCATACATAGCAAGAACACTTCTATGATATAGATTTGGTGTTTTTGAGTTAGCGGTACAGTCTTTATTTGTTAAAATGCAATTCGATATGATTCCTGCAATCATCATCCCTACTTTCAGTGAGGTATTCATTTCATCCTAATATAAGAAGCTTAAGAAAGGACTTATTATGATACTTGCCAACGCATTATCAGGTAAGATTTTTTTTATTTTGAACTTTCAATCGATCTAAATCCTATTGGTAATTCTTTTTGTATTCATAGGGACTTAAGAAATCATTTAGTGACTCATAGGAAGAAAAGATAGAGGTTTATGGTTGTTGTGTTATCTATCACGCAAAAAGAGAGATCAGAACGCAATTTCAAGATTTACCCTAAAAGCTGCCAGCCAACAATAAGAGATCCAACTACAAAACTCACAAACAGTGAACCGAAAATACAAATGAAATTCATCTCTCTTTTTTCGGATTTAGAGAATTTAGTGAAAAGATAGAAAGACCATACTACGCTTTTAATAAGAAGGAAGGTTACTATTGGTATAGCAGCGTATACTAAAAGAAATTTTTCCAATCCTACTCTATTTTCATAAGAAAATGCTGAATAGATTAACAGTCCTGCCACGATTCCTAAAATCACTTTAGATGTTGTTTTTACTAGCTTATCTTTCGAAGAATAAGAGATCCAAACAAAGAGGGCTAACCCCAAAAGTAATATTAATCCTAACCACGTGAAAATCCAAACATTTAGCTCCCAATGCTGTAGCTTTTGTAAGGCATTGTATATTAAACCACCTTCCCCTCCGATAATCGCCTCCTTTTTCAGATACTCTGTTTTAAACAGAACCTAGCAAAGCTTTCGGCTTGTGTCAAGCAGGTATAGAGCCTTTGCGCTGGGCGATGTAACAGGGAGACATTTATGAAAGTCTATTATGTTGGGTTACTACCTTCTCAATGGATGATATCTTATCCATTCTTTGATATTCGACTGCTCATTTTTTCTCTTAGTATTGGTACCATCTGAAGTGTTTTTTTATCCCTAAAAACATAAGAGAAAAACAAAGGGGGTCGGTAAAACGCTGCATAATAAATAGAGAAAGCACTTATGTAGAACCTTTTTGTTCCCCTGCTTTCTTTTCTTGTATATAACAAGAAAGGTTTGTTAAATATGAGCGAAGCAGTCCAATCTTAGGACTGCCTGGCAATTGAAAAAATTTAGAATATGAATGCTAATCAAAACCACCAGTCTCTGGTCAGTGAGTACCAAGAATCTGCTAAAATAGTTCTCAGATTCAGAAGGTACGCTATGGCCTTTCAATTAGGGATATGGCTTGTCTTATTTTGTCTGAGAAGTTTGCATGTTCAGAATATAAATTTAATTGCGGTAATTTTGTTTGGAGTCTTTCTACTAAGTCGAATTAGAAACTTTAATTTCCGACGCAATCTTGATGTAAGAATGACCCAAATCACTCTAGAAGGATTAAAATTGGAACAGAGAAATCTTAGACGGGAGAGCTTTTTTCAAGAGGTGTTGAGACAATTTGGAATTATCAAGATCATGCTACTTAGATGCGTGGTCGATTTGATGGCTTTGTATTTCTTTGTTATCGCAGCATATCACTTGACCTTGGATTATAATCCGATACTAGCAGCGGACATAGAGCATTTCTATAAAACTTTCTATCCGGCTTTAGGAATTATAGGTTTTTTGGTAGGAGGTTTATACTATAATCCTCTTAAAGCCTTCATCAAAGCCAAGAAAGGGGTTTTTCAATATGAATAATCAGCAAAACTATCAGTCCTTAGTAGAGAAATATAACAGCGGAACCCGAGTAATTAAAAAATTGGGTACTATAGGAACTGTCATGCAGATCTGCATTATCATATGTATCAGTAGTTGGAAACATAGCGGTATAAGTCACTATGAGAGGGGTGTGCCTCTTCTCTTCTGCTTGTCGATTTATTTTTTGGTAAAGGACTTTATCACGTTGCTCCGAATAGAGGGGAATATGGCCCAAATGATTGTGGAAGGAGTGGCACTAGAAGCTAAAAATGGATCGAGTGAGAAGTTTTTTCATCGCATGCTTCAATCCTTCAATTTCACCAGCATTCTCGTTCAACGATCTCTTATAAATGTGTTCGCATTAGGGGCGTTAGGTTATTTCATGTTTAATTTTGTTAATGATGTCTTTCCTGATGTTCATATCGGTCGTTGGGTTTTAGGAGTATTCGTTTGGGTTCCCAGTGTTATTGCATGTAAATTGTACTACGATTCTCTGAAAGATCTGTACGATGCTAAGTCCAAGGTCTTTGATCAATAGCCATCCTTTACCTAGAACTCGCAGGCCAACCGTTATCCATCCGAGTCCTCAAAAATGAGATCTCATCCACTCTTTGATGTTTGGCTGCTCATTTTTTTCTCTTTCCCCTTAGGTTGATTTACTGTTTCTTTTGCTTCAATTGCTTTTGAATATTCATCAACGAGTTTTTCAAGAAGCCTACTTTCGTAGATCTAAAGCATAAAAAGGTAGACTTGTTTCCTTTGGGAGATGTATATCTTTACATAAAATTTATAATTTGAAGATTGAAAAATGCTTTATGAAATCCATCAAAAATTAAGAGTCCCAATGAATAAGTTTTACAATATTTTAGTTGCTATTGCTATTTTGGTACCGAACATGACTTCTATTTTTGCTGAAGAGGAGGGATTCACTAGGATAAGTTCAACCGGTTCTCTTACGATAAATGGTGGTTTTGTTTCAACAAATCCTACAACAGAACCGATTATACTTAGTACTTCAGGAGGAATCATTTATAACGATGCAAGTTGCTCAATAGGGCCTCTTGCTATTGAACCAAATAGAACCTATCCAGGATTAGGAATGACCGGAACCACGTTACTTTCTTTGGAAAGGACATCCAATCTTTTAATATTTGATAATTACCGTCCTCTTTTGGTAGGTTCTTTTTTTACCCCTTTTATTCAAAAATATGTGAACCTTACGCAGCCGCAGTTTTCTTCTCTAAATGAAACTCATTCCCGTTTAGGAAAAGAGATGAAAAAACTACGAGGGCGTTTTTCAGGAAGCCAAGCTTCAAAAAGTCAAACTTCAAGAAACCAGAAAAAACAAACTGCATCGGCATACCAAACCCCTTTTCAAGATCTTCCCGTGCAACTTGTTTCTACCCCTCTACCTATTTTTAGCCGAAAAGAAACAGCATCTCCAAATAAAAAAGTAACTAGTACGGAGCAAGAAATAGCTCAAACTATAGAAAAAGAAAAAACAGAGCGCCTTACAGAAGCTTTAGGTTCTGATCTTCCTTGGAATTTTTACATGGGGACTAAGGGTCAAATTGGAAATGTCATCTCGAAAAAAGATACACAGGGTTATAAAGATTGGTCTGTGGGAGCATTTTCAGGTTTTGATTACGCCTTCTCTCAAATAGGCGTGGGTCTCATCGCGGAGTATGAGAGAATAAAAGCGGATGTGGGGAATTATTGGGGCAACTTTGTCATCGATAACGTTCATGCAGATGTCTATGCTACCTACGCTCCAAGTAGTCTTCCGGAGTTTTCCATAAACGGAATTTTGGGAGGAGGATATGAATGGTATTCGATAAAAAGATCTTTTCAAGGAGCGGAATTTGATACGCTGCTAGGAGTAGAATATGTTTTTAAGAAAAGCGCGTTTAGCATCATGCCGGAGAAATTAGAGATAAGCCCTCTAGCTTCCGTCCAATATATGTATATTCATATTGATTCCTATAAAGATAGGGATTCAGCCTTTTCCCCAATGAATGTATCCCAGCAAAACCAAAAGTCTCTACGCTCTACCCTAGGTATGAGAGTAAACTATGAATGGGATTCCCAAAATGTAAAGTTTTCCCCCGAGCTTACCCTAAGCTGGCAAAGGGAGTTTTTGGATAAAGAGCGCAGTGTCCACTTTACCCCTATAGAGTGGTCTAATTTCGGATTCTCTCGTAAGATACCTGAAAGCGGAAGAAACATTGCTCTAATTGGAGCGGACTTTCTAGTTACTCTTTATGATAGACATGGCCTAGAGACTGGCTATGACTTTGAGTATAACAGCCTGTACCACACTCATTTTATGTACCTAAGCTACAATGTGAGATTTTAAAGATATAACCCTCAATGCAAGCAAGCTTTTTTGACTGAATGGGATCTCTGAGGTTCGGATAATGGAGCCAGCTCTTCAGGATCTGGCAGAGGTAAAAAAACGGGTTTCTTGATAGCCTTGTAAATTACTTATGTAGGACTGTAGGTCGTTATCAAAAAAATACGATTTTGTAGACATGTTATTGCAAGGAATTGTCAAGATTTAAGAATGGGCCTAGTTACTCTTATTTGAGACTGTCCCACTATTTTCCTCGCCCAAAAATAGCATAATGCTATTGTGACTATTCCTTCGTACGCATCTGCTAGTCTTTCCCATCGGGTGGCCACTCTACGGCATCCTCTTTTTATCCAGCTGATAGCCCGTTCAACCCTCCATCTTACTCGCTTAACCCAACTAGCAAAGCTACTTCGATTACTCCTATAGGGAATTAAGGGATAAATTCATTTGTAATTGAACCAGACCCCTCTGATTTGAAACCGTTTGAATTATCAAGGGATTCATGCAGATTCATTTGAAAGTCAAGTGATACAACTCCACTCTCACCAGACAAATCTATGCTACATCTACTAGGTTGGTTTTTTAATTTTTCATAATATAACTCAAGAACAATAGGGTCTGATTCAGTTTTTACAGTAAAGGCTTCTTCTTCAAGGGTAGGCTTTGGAATAAAGAAAATTCCTTTAGCAAGTCCCTTCTCAAAGTGCATACAACCACATATTACACCTTCTCCAGGTAGAAAATTTTCTGATTTTATGTGGATAAAAATTGTTCCAAGGTTTTCAGTGCTGTTAAGAGGAGTGAATTTACTTGATTCATCTATCTCAAGTTTACCCGCATCTCTGTAATGCATTTTTTGAAAGAAACAGCTAAATCGTTCCTTTTTTTGCACATTTTCTATGATTATACAATAATCATGTTCTTGATTTTTTTGAGTAGGAATAACTTTTAGGATAGGCATGAAAAATTCTTCAGCTTTCGCCTTTTTTATAGAAAAACAAAAGAAAGCAAGAAAGAAGAAGAAAAGATTTTTCACTGTATTCATTTGTATGTCCCTCATAAATTTTCATTCATCTAATTTTCGAGTTGTATCGAAACCTAGATTTTAAT
>JABEVM010000108.1 GCA_013041585.1 Chlamydiota bacterium | reverse complement strand
GTCTATTTTCAACATGTTGGTTTGATCGATATCACTTCTATGCTTCTTGGGATTTCAACCATTGCAATTGTTTATTTTGTACCAAAATTTTTCCCAAGGGTGCCTGGAGCTTTTATTGCTCTATTGGTCACAACGGGAGTGGTTGTCTATTTTCAAATCCCTGTTGAAACGATCGGAACACGATATGGTTCAATTACTCTTACCATGCCAAAGTTGCAGATCTTCAATTTCGATTTTAGTAAGATCAAAGACCTTCTTTCTCCGGCTATCAGTATTGCCCTTTTAGGGGGGATTGAGTCTTTGATGTGCGCTGTCATTGCCGATGGGATGATTGGGGGAAAACATAGGCCCAATACAGAGCTTGTATCGCAAGGGATTGCCAATGTGTGCAGCGCTCTTTTTGGAGGACTTCCTGCTACCGGCGCCATTGCGAGAACTGTGACAAATGTCAAAAATGGGGGAAGAACTCCGATTGCTGGGATCATACATAGTATTGTGATCTTGTTCATTGTTCTTTTCTTCAGTACATTTTTGCAAGCGGTCCCTATGGCAACTGTTGCCGGTATTTTAATTGTCGTAGCCTATAACATGAGCGAGTGGAGAGAGTTTCTCAGTCTGCTTAAATCTCCAAGAGCGGATGTTATCATTATCCTAATTACCTTTTTCCTCACGATTTTTGTTGATTTGATCGTAGCTATACAAGTCGGTGTCGTTCTCTCTGTCTTCCTATTTATGAAACGAATGAGCGATGTATCTAGCATCAAAAAAATGAGAATGGAAGAAGATCCGGAAGCTGATGCGTACTATAGTAGATCTACAAGCCTTAGTAAAACTGAGATTCCGGATCATGTGGAAGTATTTGAAGTGTCAGGTGCATTCTTTTTTGGAGCTGCGGGTAAATTCATGGAAGTGCTGATGAGCTATCCAGGAAAGAAGAAGTTTGTGATTTTACGCATGAACCAGGTGTTTGTTTTAGACCTGACAGGGGTGCGGATGTTAGAAAAATTTGCCAAAGAGGCAAAAAAGTCAAAAACGATAGTCCTCTTTGCAGAACTTCACTCAAGTTGCAGAGATGTGATACAACGCTCAAGACTTCCTAAACTTGTCGGAGAAGGACGCTTTTTTAAAACCCTCTCCGATGCGATATCTTATACAAAGCAGTTAACCTTGTAGCTTTTTAAGAAGGATCTCATTGACGATTGCAGGAGAGGCTTTCCCTTGCGATAGTTTCATAACCTGTCCAACTAAATGCGCAAAAGCCTTGTTTCTACCTGCTTTAAAATCTTCAATGGATTGGGGATTCTCTGATAGGACTTGTTCTACGAAAGCTTCAATTGCAGCTGTATCATTCATAGGTCTAAAATCGGAATTTTCCGCTACGATATCAAGGCTGTCCCTTCCTGGGCGCAAGACCATTTCGTCGACAACTTTTTTCGCGATTTTTCCGTTGATCGTTCCCTTTTCAATCATATTGACAAGGTTGGCTATATGCGTGCTTTTGATACCGGTCTGATAGATTTTTTTGCCGCTGTCTTTAAATCTACCGACAAACTCGACTGTAATCCAATTGCAGTAACTGACTGGATTTACACAGTCTTTTAACCCTTCTTCAAAATAGTCAGAAAGAGGCTTGTCGTTGATGAGAAGCGACGCTGCATATTCAGAGAGTTTAAGAATTGTGATGTATCTTTCGTAGCGTTGCTGAGGAAGTTCAGGAAGAGCTTTTCTGATCTCTTCAATATAAGCATCTGTCAGCACAATAGGGGTAAGATCGGGTTCAGGGAAATATCTATAGTCCTCTGCAGCTTCTTTGGTACGCATAAGAACAAGTTCTTTTTTATCTACATCAAACCTGTAGGTGGCAGGGGTGATGACGGAGTCTATATCATCGGTTCTTGCAAGAGAATAAGCGTGGATTTGTCTATCGATCTCAGCTTCGATGGCAAGCTCCATGTTACTAAAGGAGTTCATGTTCTTAATTTCGATCTTATTGCGTAATCTCTCTTCGCCAAGAAGACGAACGGAGATGTTCGCATCGATACGAAGGGACCCTTCTTCCATGTTACAGTCAGAGGCTCCTAAATACTCCATGATGGCTTTAATCGCCATGGCGTAGGTAGAGGCTTCTTTGGCTGAATGCATGCAAGGCTCTGACACGATTTCAATGAGCGCAACACCCGCTCTGTTGTAGTCGATCCCAGCGAAATTGCTGAAATGTTTAATCATTCCGGCGTCGTCTTCGATATGAGCCCTTTCAATTCGGAACGTTTTGGGAGTTCCATCGACAATAGCGGTAATCTGTCCCCCTTTTAGGAAAGGATGGAAGAATTGGGTAATCTGAAAGTTTCTAGGACTGTCCGGATAGAAGTAGGACTTGCGATCAAAGCTGCTGAATTTGGAAATGTTTGCACCGACCGCGCAACCAAATTGCGTAGCCATGCGTATAGCCTCTTTATTCAGTATGGGAAGCGCTCCGGGTTGTCCTGTACAGACTTCCGTAATGTTGGTATTGGGCTCATCTCCAAACCTATTAGGAGCTACGCTAAAGAGTTTTGATTTTGTACTTAACTGGACGTGGATTTCCAGTCCAATGACTGCTTGCCATTTCGAGCGTAAATGATCTGTCATGAGGTTGCCTTTCCTTCGAAAAGTGGGGGGATCATCTTGGTAAATAGGGTTGCTTTTTCAAAATTGTCTGCAAAGCGCAGTACCTCTGCATCTTGCATTTGCGACCCGATGAATTGTAGACCAAAGGGTTTTCCTTCTTTATTAAACCCAGAAGGAACGCTGATTGCAGGAAGTCCTGCCAAGTTGATCGAGATTGTGTAAATGTCTTGTAAATACATCTGCAGAGGATCGTTAATAGATCCGATCGGGAAAGCAGGGAAAGGGGAGACGGGCATTGCGATCATGTCGCAAGTGCTAAACGCTTTTCGGTATTGCTCGATGATGAGTGAGCGTACTTTTTGCGCCTTTTTATAATACTGGTCATTATATCCAGCGGATAAGACGTAAGTACCTAAGAGAATACGATTCTTTACCTCGGGCCCAAACCCTTCTTGTTTGGAAAAGGCGTAGATCTCATCGAGTGTTTTTGCGCGTTTTGACCTGTTCCCATAACGGATCCCATCAAATCTTGCTAAATTAGTAGATGCTTCAGCTGTAGCTAAAATGTAGTACACTGCGATGGAGTATTTTAAGATGTCTAAATTGATCTCTACAATTTTTACCCCTAGTGTTTTTAACACTTCCATACTAGCTAAGAAATTCGCTTTTGCTTCGGGCGCTAGATTTTCTAAAAAGCTCCAAGGTACCCCTACGGTCTTTCCTTGAATGGAGGTTTGGATCTTTTTTAGATAGTCTTCTTGAGGGGAGTTGATACTTGTCGAATCATGCTCGCAATGACGGCCGATGACTTCCATAAGGAGAGCAGAGTCGGCAACAGTTCTGCTAAGAGGCCCAATTTGATCTAAAGAAGAGCCGTAGGCCACAAGTCCGTACCTAGACACTCTTCCATAACTTGGTTTAAAACCAACAAGATTTGTAAAAGCTGCAGGCTGACGAATCGATCCACCTGTGTCAGTGCCTAGCGCTAATGGACAAAGCCTTGCTGCAACACAGGCTGAAGATCCTCCTGAAGAGCCGCCTGGAGTACAGGATAAATCCCAAGGATTTCTTGTAGGGAAGTAAGCGGAGTTTTCCGTGGAAGAGCCCATACCAAACTCGTCCATATTGGTCTTTCCAATGAGTATCCCATCTTCTTCTTCGATAAATTTTATGGCGGATGCATTAAATACGGCTTTGTAGTTAGAAAGGAATTTGGAGCCGCATGTAGTGATCTCTCCTTTAACATGGATGTTGTCTTTCACTGCAATCGGAATTGCAGCGAGCTTACCAAGAGGTTTTCCCTGAGAGCGTTTTTTATCGAGCACTTCCGCTTTTTCCTCTGCCCTCTGTTTGAAAAGAGAGAGGAAGGATTGGATTTTGGGATCATTTTTTTCTATGCGCGCAAATGTCTCTTCTACAATTTGTTTTGCAGAAATTTCTCCCCTTTGGAAATGGTCATTTAGTTCTTGGGCGGACTTTCGGTACATGGCAAGCCTTGTTGTTAATACTTCAAGATGAGGGGAACTCGTATCATTCCACCTACATGATCTGGGGCGTTGGCTAGAAACTCTTCTCTTGGGAGAGTTTCTCCAACTTCGTCTTCTCTAGTGACATTTTGCATGGTTTCTAGAATGTGGTTGAAGGCTTTTACCCCTTCTGTGTCTACCTCTTTTAAGAGTTCCACGTAGTTTAGAACTCCTTGCAAACTATGTAATAATTTTTTTTTCTCGGCCTCTTCGCATTCGATATGACAGAGCTTGGTAAGCTTAACTAGATCGCTTTCTTCAAATTGTGACATAGGTACCTTTAAAAAAATGATTTTACTAAGAAAAGAATGCAATGTCATATATACTATACGGTTAGATATTCTATTTGCAAGGTTTTGAATAGGTAAAAGGAAAAAAGATGGGTCAGCTTGTCGTATATAGTGATGAAGGGGTTTCAGGAATTTCTTTAAAGCATTTACTTCGCAGTCTTCAACAAGAAGTCGATCCGCAGTTTCATACAATTAGGCGTATGGATTCCAAAGAGCTGCAGACTACTGAATGGGAAAGCGAGACTGATCTTATCCTGTTTCCAGGTGGTCGCGATATTTTTTACCAACGCAATCTTTTTCCTAGAGGAACGCAGAGAATTAAAAGTTTTGTGGAGCACGGAGGCAAATATTTTGGTCTCTGCGCGGGAGCCTATTTTGCTTGCGATACCATCGAATTCGAAAAAGGCGGCGAGTTAGAGGTTTGTGAAGAAAGATTTTTAAAGTTTTATCCAGGGATTGCAAAAGGACCGGCTCTTGGACTAAACAAATACAGAATCGATAGTGAGCATGGTGCTGAGGCTACTGTTATGTCTTGGAAAGACCAAAGCTGCCACACATACTATAATGGGGGATGCTTTTTTGATCTTACAGATCAGTTTCCCCATATCAATATCCTCAGCAGATATTTAGATCTTGTCAATTCTCCAGCCTCCATTATTGAATGCCATGTAGGAAAAGGGCTCGCTATCTTAAGCGGTGTGCATATTGAGTATAGCGCAAGCCTCTTTACAAGCTCGAACCCTCTTTATGCTAAAATCGTCTCTTCTCTGGAATCTTCAGAGCTACTTAGGCGAAAAATCTTTCGTGATTTGCTCTATTCTTTACAAGTTCGCCTTAAGAAATAGTAGGAAAAGCAGAGCTTTCTATTTTTCAAAAAATGTAATGACAAATCCAATCTAATGTTTTACGATGAGCTTAAGAAGATAGGACCATTTTTTTAAGTCCTTTCAAACTTGGAGATTGGATTATGAAAGCACTCAATGTTATTTCTTTGTTGTTAATCATTGTCGGCGCTATCAACTGGGGCCTTTGGGGTTTTTTCCAGTTTGATTTAGTTGCGTATTTACTAGGTGGCAATACAACAGGTATGAGCCGTGTTGTGTATTCAATTGTAGGTCTTGCAGGTCTTTGGAGCTTACGCTTTTTGGGACGATGCAAAGTGATTTGCTGCAACGAATGCTGCTGCAAATCTAAGTCTTGTGATAAAGGCGGTCAAGGTAGCTGCGGTAAGTAATAGAAAGTAGATGAAACTTTCTTTGGCAGCCACAATTTTTAAGCGTAAATAGAATTCTATTTACGCTTCTTTTTTTAACGATCTGCGAGTTAAGGTGCAATATGAAGCCCCCTTGCCTTGTTTGGTTTCGCGAAGACCTTCGCCTCAGCGATAATCCAGCGCTTACAGCTGCAAAAGAGTCAGGAGCGCCTATCATTCCCGTTTTTATTTGGGATAGAGAAAAAGCCCCTTGGCAAGAAGGCTCTGCAAGTAAAGCATGGCTTCACCATTCTTTACTGAGTTTAGAAAAGTCACTACAAAAACGTGGGTGTCCACTTCTCATTCAAACGGGAGATCCTCTTAGTGTTATTTCTCATATAATGAAAAAGACGGGTGCTAAAAGTGTCTTTTGGAATCGACTGTATGAACCTTACTTTATAAAACGAGATGCAGAGATAGAAAAAAAATGTAAACAAGAGGGATATCATGTAGAAACCTTTCAGGCTTCTTTATGGTTTGGCCCGGAAGAAATTCTTTCTAAAGATGGTAAACCCTATCGCGTATTTACCCCCTTTTGGAAAGCTTGCCAAAAAAGTTTTCCATTAGATCCTCCTCTCCCTGCTCCAAAAAAACTTACGAGCTACTCTGGATCTGTTTCTGGTGTTTCGATAGAGAAGCTACATTTATTACCAAAAATTCATTGGGAGAAGAGTTTTTTCCCATTTTGGAAAATAGGGGAGGATAACGCCAAAGCTAAACTTGACT
>JABEVM010000107.1 GCA_013041585.1 Chlamydiota bacterium | reverse complement strand
AGAATGTCCTGAAGAGGTCAGTGCTTTTTTGAGCCAATCAGGTGAAGGCCCGACTTTTATATTTTTACTAATTCGGCAGCTGTATCTAGGCGCAGCTTTTGAATCCTTAACTTCGATTTCAATCAGATCTTTTGTTTTTTCAGAAGAATTTTCTATGACCTTTACTTTTGGAAGACGGATTGGGATCTCGCAAAGCGCAGAGATCTCACGCGCAATTCCAATCACGCTCATGCAATGCCCAAGATTAGGCGTTAAGGAAATATCTAAAATTGGATCTTGGTACAGCTCGGAAAGGTCTATGCCAATAGGTGTATCTTTAGGAAGTTCTAGTATGGCATCATTTTCTTCCGTAAGACCGAGTTCCCCTCCGGCGCAGAGCATGCCATCGGATTCAACACCACGGATCTTTGTTTTTTTAATGGTAAATTTCTTTTGATTTTCATCATGGAGTGTAGCTCCAATTTTCGCAAAAGCTACGATAAGTCCTTCCCTACAATTTTTGGCACCACAAACAACTTGGAATTTTTCCTTTCCATCAAAGACAGTGGCAATTTGTAAATTGTCAGCTTGAGGATGCGGCTCAGCATGCAAAACAGCTCCGACTACCACATTTGTGAAAGAAAGAGAGCTTAGTTCGATTTTTTCTACCTCGATGCCGGCGAGCGTAAGAACTTCGGAAATCTTTTCGGTAGAAAGAGGTTTTTCTAGATAGGTAAGCAGCCAAGAAACAGGAATTTTCATAATAAAAAAATGATGTAATTTACAGGGTAAGTAGATATCTTAGTAAGATATGTAGTATAACCAACTTTCCTTATTGGACAAAAGCTAATTTTTATGGACGCACCTTCTAAAGATATACATTGGGTTAAAAAGACGAAATGGCTCATACAAACTTTGATAGTCAGCGTGACGCTAAACATCGGGTTTTTGATCACTTTTGGCTATTTTGTCTGGAAAGATAGCACCTCTATAACAGATTTTTCAGATCGCCAGGCTGCATGGGGGGAGGGGAAAGATGAATTTTCCTTAAAAAATAGCGATCTTCTTACCTTTTATAGCGGGCTATCTTATCCTGAGCTTGTCACTCTTCTCCTAAATAAGCAGCATGTTGAAGAAGGGTATACAAAAAGAGATTTGGCTCTGGCTTGCTTAGTGGCATTTCATCATTTTCATCTTGAAAAGGCTCTTGGCGCCCCCGCGCAGCAAAAGAGAATGGCAAGGGTTAAGACGGAAAATGGGCAGAAGGAAATAGAGATCGCTATTTTTCCGGCCCTTGCGGAGTTTCAATATCAAGCAGTGGTCAAGTTCGCAAAAACAGAGAAATGGCCTTTGACTAGTCAAGGAATTTTTTACGAAATCCAACGAACGAGAATTCCTAGAGATCCTACCCTTCTTGAAGCATTTTATTTAACCCCGGAGTTTTACTCAGTTTTGAATTTATTCTCTCATTCAGAACTTCGTATAGATAAGCAGCTTCTAGTCGAGATGGTGGCGGAGTTTGATTGGTCTATGTTGCAATCTTTTTTTGAACAGCAGAAGGAAGCCCAAGATTTTTCCGTATCCAGAAGAAGATTTTTTCTTTTGGATTTCCTTAAAAAAAGATCGAAAATTGCAGCCATGCTACTTATTCAGACAGATAGAGAGTTTGCTGAAAAGAAACTAGATGATGAAGATGTCATGACCCTATTAGATCTAACTCAAGAAAAGAGTGTAGAAGCGGAAAAATTTGCGAAAGATCTCCTCATTAGCGCAAGGTCTGATATGGTATGGAAAAAAGCGGCTAAAAAACTCTATGATTTTTGCGGCGAGCCCATACAAGAGCCTTATGACCATAGGCTAGCTCTTCAAAAGTTTATTCCCGAAGAGGCTCTTTCAAAGATAGAAACTCTTCCAGAGAAGATCGTATTAGCAGCTTCTCCCCCAGCTCCAATTCCTGCTCCAGAAAAAACTGCTAAGAAGACTGTGAAAAAGAAAGTCCATGTAATCCAGCAAGGTGACAGCCTTTGGAAAATTGCGAAAAAATACAAAGTGAGCGTTGAGGCTTTAATGAAAATAAATCATTTAGAGTCTGAAAAACTACGTGTTGGAAAAGAGCTGGAAATTCCTCAGTGAATTTTCTACCGCGCTTTGTTAAAAGCGAGCCAGTATTCTTCTCCGTAATCAGTGAGGAGCTCTTCTCCTGGCTCAGTGTCACAAGTTGTGATATATCCGTAGTAGAAAGAGCCTCTGTGGACAATCCATTCTGCTTTTACATTAGAAGAGGGTTTAAGTCCGCGAAAGTCATTGATAAAAGCGAGTTCATTGGCTATGTTTTTCGAATCGATCAGTACAAAAAAATCTCTTTTTTTAGCAATCCAAGAATATTCGGAAGGGAATTGTTTTAGGATCGCTTCTTCTAAAGATTTTTTAGAAGAATGAAAATACATTTCTCCAACATATTCTCCCAGCTCTGTTCCTGAAGGGATTTTTTTTGTTGCAAAAACACCGCGCTGGATATGGTCTCTTTTTGTTTTGCAATCTACTAAGGGATGAGGATTGGGGCCGAGATATTTTAGGTCTTTTGTAATGGGTAGTATTTCTATATCGGGATGGACACATTTATTTTCTACAACATGAGAAATTCTATGAGCATCATCTGGATTTTCTGAAAAGAGGTAAATTGGACGTAAAGAAGGATGCAGCTGGTGAATTGTCGATTCCTTCGCATAAGAAAAGCCTTTTGGCCAGTGCTTAGGTATTTTTCTTTTATCTACCATGCAAGATCCTATTATGGAACCTCGTCAATGCCTCCTGGATGCCAGGGCTGACATTTACATATTCTTTTGCTTCCCATCCACATGCCGCGGAGGATACCATGTTTTTGGATCGCTTCTTTGCAGTATTCAGAACAAGTAGGATAAAATCTACAGCAATTTCCGAGTAGAGGACTGATAAGCCATTGATAGAGGGTAATGATAAATACGAAGATTTTTTTCATATAAGATGAAATATGTCTTTGAGCAGTGCAATGACTACTTCAATGACGATGAGGCAGATAATAGTAAGCTCAAGCCTTGCGGAATGTTGATGATTGAGCTCTCCAGAGAGAATTTCAAAAAGTTCATGGATAACATTCAGTCTTTTATTGAGCGCATCAACTCGTTTTGTAACATCGAGGTAGTGTGTTGTGCGTCTATAAAATGCTTCAAATTCAGGGTGATCCCAGAAGAATTCAGGAGTATCTAAAATTTCCGTATGAAGGTTGATCGAAGTTCTTTCGATGAATAGCTCTCCCATTTTGCGAGAGATGTCTTTTCTTGAAAGTGTGATTTTCCCTTTTTTTGCTAAGTCATTTGGAAGTTTTCGGGTATGGTCGATGGTCCTTTGAATTTTCTCTTCGAAAATGGTAAGTCTTACTGATTGTGCGATTCCATATGATATAGCAAGCTTTGTCAAAATATTTTTATTTTGGAGGGTGATCATATCCTCGCTGATCTTCATCGCATCTCCATAAGAGAAGGTGAACTCGTCGATCTCTGCCCTAGGGAATGGCTGTTTTTCAAAAGCTTTTACTTCATGTAAAAGAGATTCTTCTTCCTTTTCGGAGAAACCCCAGCAAATAAAAGTTCCGTAAGAAAAATAAAATACATCGCCTACAGTGCGTTTATCTTCTTTGATTTGAAAATGGATGACATCACGATATATCTGAGCTTTTCCTTTATTATGTAGAAATTGAAAAAGTTCGATGATGTCATATGAGGTTGCCGTGCAATAGCCTGTGCAGCGCATAAAAAAATATATGAAATTATTGAAACTCCAGTCTATCCGATCGGCAATTAAAAACAAACTTCCCTTTTTTTCATTATTTTTTCTTGCGAAGATTTACCCTGGGAGGATAGCATAGTGCTACCTTTTTTGCGGAAATGGCGGAATTGGTATACGCGCTACTTTGAGGTGGTAGTGGGGTTTCCCGTGGGGGTTCAAGTCCCCCTTTCCGCAATTCTATCTATCCTTGCATCATATCTTTAAAGTAATCTTCAATTTTTTTTTGCAACGTTTCTGAGATATCGAGCATCTTTAATGCTTCATATTGTCTTGTCATTGAAAGTTTTTCTATAAGATCCCATTCTTCTTGTGAAAAATAGTGAGAGGAGGAATGGGTATGGTATTTACAAAAGTTTTCTCCCTTATATAGAAAAAGTGCGGGTTGCATCTCACAGACTGAGCAGCTTTTTTGCCCTACTTGCAAACCTTCGTGGTGCAGTATTTTTAGATAGTAACTAGAAATCAAGGGATAGGGGTTGGGGAAGCTAGGGATTTGTTTCATAAAAGAGAGGAGAAGAGCATAGAGTAAAGGAGAAGACTTACCAGGAAGTTGAGAAAGAGAAATCGCCTTTGCAAATTCTCCTGCCATACGTAAATGATTATATTCTGTTCTAAGAAAGAGATGCTCTTCAATGATTTTGGCTTCAATAAAGAAGTAAAGATCAGAGTTGTTTTTCCGCAGTGTAAATTCAGATTGGCAAAAGAGGGAGGTCTGGGCAAGTAAGTGGTATTTTTTCTGAGAAATGCCTTTTACAATACAGCTAAGTACCCCCTTCTCTTTTGTAAAAAGGGTAAGGATGCGCTCCTTCTCTTTATATTCGATGCTGCGTAGGACTATACCTTCACACTGCTCTTCTTTCATAGATAGACTTTTTCCTCTACCATATCATAGGGTAGATAATCAAGATAGAGGCTCTTTCCTTTTAAGAAAAAAGACCATCTGCGAGTTTTTCTATAATTTGCTCCATCATTCGGATGTTCTTATAGATATGCGTTTGGACCTTTTCGAACTTTATTTTGGTTTTTGAAGGGGTAAAATCCTCAGCAGGAGTAGCCGATTCTACTTCGCCTTCCTGGAAAGAAAGGGAAATCGCAATCCTCGATACCTCTTTAAATTCTTTAGGTATCGAAACGAAGTCGGTAAAAGGGTATCTCGATGCTTTCAAAATCCCTTTTGTTTCTTGCACAAAAGCCCATTCTTCTGAAGCAAAGTCAGTTTCTGTGTAGCTCAGCAGTTCAAGGAGCTTAGTTAGATCGTGATTTGTTTTGTTTGAGATCATCCCTTGTTTGATGGAAATGCAAAGAAGGAAAAAATGTTCTAAAGTGATATGGGTAAGTTTTAGAGATTCAGAAAGGTTACTCCAACTTTCGGCAAGAATGCCTTCTTCCAGAAATCTGAGTTGACTTTGCAGACGAATAAGAAGGTTTTGTAGAAGATTATTGGCTAATTTTTGAATCACAAAATTGCCTTGGAATTTTTCAGTTATTCCAGCAATTTTGTTTCTTGTTTCTTGTAGATTTGTATGAGGAGAAGGTTGGAGTGTTTCAGCAAGGGGTCCTCTAAGTATAAATGGGCCAAATTCAGGAGAAGAGACATTTTTTTCTTTACTGGTTGGGTAGAAATAGCTTGGCATTCGCTGTAAAAAAGATACAACCCCATTAAAGTAGAATGAGATCTTCTCTTGAATTTCAGAAGGGGCCATTTCTATCTGATCCGCCCTCCATAAATAAAGCTGAGAGAAAAACGTTTTTAGTGAGGAATTTTTGTCTTCGCTATGAGTAAACTGTTCAACCCTTCTAAGTATAATATCAGCTTGATTGACAAACCGTAGAAAAGGATTCCACTCGTTTTGCATCAAAGCTTTATGAGATTTTGGACATTTTTCAGAAATGAGCGAAAGATCATGAGAGCGAAATAAAGCAAACTGTTCCTCTGATGAACAATTGGTTTCATGAGAGGCTAAAGCAGATAGCATTTGCTCCGCAATCAAATGCTCATGACAGACCAACGAAGCAAACAAGGTGAATACTTGAGCTTTAGTAAGTGATTTTGAACCATCGCAAAATCGATGCATTCCAACGAAGACGGCCCTGAGATGTTGCAATGTATTTTGGATAGAATTGCGAACATGGTAAGCCGTTGCTGATTCCTGAATTGTAAGGAGCTTTGCTTCAAGAGCTGTTTGCAGTGAAGTAAGCTCTTTAGCAGGGATAAACTCTTTACAAGAGACAACTTGATTTTCTTTAGCTTTTGTTGCAGCAGGTGGTTCAGCTATCTCCTCCTGAGAAGAGGATGAGTTTACACGGTAAAGCTCAGGAAAGAAAGTAAATCTATGATCTGTAAGATTGAGAGAATGAAAGAAACCTTCGCAAAGTGCAAGGTAAGAGAGACGAATTTCGGACAATTTATTTCCGCTTGCTTTATATGAGAAAAAATATTGAAAAAAAAGAGGGCTTTTTTCTTGTAATGTTTTGATCATTTCATTTTGCATTCGAGGATTTGCCTGATTCAATGCCTTTTTCGATACGAGTTTTTCTCTGATCTTCATTGTAAATCTTTCTTGAGAGGGATCTTCAAAGATCTCGGTAATATCTTGCTCGCTCATGTTTGCTAAAAAAAGGAGATATTCGCTTAATTCTGAAAGGATATTCTGAAAAGAAAAAACTTCTTCAGAATAAAATTTGTGAAGCATTTTGAGGAGGGTAAATACTTCTTCGAGCTTTTTCCCGAAGGTGTTTTGTACCTGTTCGATCTCTTTGACATCGTCAGAATAGCTCATGTCAAGAAAAGACTTTATTTTCCCTTCAAGTATTTGATCGAGGACTAGTAATCCATGTATTTGATTTTCCCTGAAAAAATGAGTGCGTGCATCAGTTAACTTTTCTTGGAGATGGAATAAAAAATCGTAAAGAAGTACGGATTGATCAATTCTAAGAAGGGGAGTTGGAAGTGCCAAGGGTTCTGAAGATTGCTCAGCTTCTATAAGAAGTTCATGGGTATATTCCTCTCGAACTCCTCCACTTTCCAAAATTGTATGAACGGCTTTGATCGTTTGTCTTACATGGGAATTCGTTAAGAACATCACATTGGCTTGAATAAGATAATAATAGAGCCTTGTCCTTTTGAATTGGATAGCATCTCTAGAAATTTCCGTATTATTTTGATAGTACGAAGGGGTGTTTTGTAGATGTTCTAAAAGAGATTGTTCTTGAAAGAGTTGATAAAGTTTTTCCATTTTTTCAACCTCTTTTCTTGCTTCTTTTTTCTCCTTATTTGAGCCAGAATGGGTTTGTATGCAACTTTCTAGCGTGGCCTTCAGCTTTTCAAGAAGATCTAAAAGAACCCTTCCAATCGATTGATCTTTTGCGAGTTTATAGAGTTCTTTTGCAAGATCTAGACGAAATTCTGTTTGCTTGGCATAGGGTATGCGTTTGTCAAAAAAGAGAAGTCTAAAACAAGATGCAATATGTATTTGGAAAATGGTGATCAGAGGAAAGTTTTTAAGCCATGGACTTTGACAATAGTTGGTAAGATACTCATTGAGCGCAAGAGTAAATGATTCTTTGGCTTGTATTGGAGCTGACTCTTCTATAGCAGCGGACTCAACTTCTATTT